>DTZN01000197.1 GCA_012961365.1 Hydrogenothermaceae bacterium | reverse complement strand
TCTGCAGACTTCCTAAAGCGAAAAACTCCTAAAAATATTGCGTATTTATAGACTTTCTTAGGTTTTAAAATTTTGTTATTATCATTTTTAGGTTTATTTGTAGGTTTATTTATTTCTTTTGGTTTTTCTATATTTTTATTTTGTTCATTTTGCTTTATTTCTTTTTTGTTTTTTTCTATAGCAGAGTTTTCTATTAAGATACTAGACCCTTTTGGGTTTTCCTCTTTTTTTTCTAAAAGAGCAGGGTTTGTTTTAACTATTTGCATAAGTTTTTTGTCTTTTTCTTTTATTTTCTGTATTTTTTCTAAAGTTTTAGTATCAACTACTTTTTTTTGGGGCTTTTTTTCTTTTAATATTTTTGTTATTTTATTTGCTTCTGAAACTATTATATAAGACACTCCAGAAATTAAGGTTACAGTTCCAATAAGAGGAACTATAACTTTTTTCTTTTCAAAGTACAAAGAAGTTATAAGTTTTTTATCTTTTAACTTATCTAGGAGTTCAACAATATCTTTTATTCTTCCTCCTGTTTTTTTGTAAATATACTTTAAAGCTCCTTTAGTAAAACGGACACTAATACCATTTTCTGATGTGTAGTGCCTTACAAACTCTTCAAATTCTTTAAAATTTTGAAGTGGTTTAAGTTCTAAAATAAAATTCAATCCTGCTCTTATAGATTTAAATTTAAATGAGTTTAACTTTTGTTTTAAATTTCTGTTTCCAATAAAAATTACATTTAGGGTTTTATTAGTTAAGTAATATTTAAAAATTTCTCTAAAATCATCTAAGGAAAGATTTTGAGCATCATCTATAACTAAAACTGTATAATCATCTAAATAAAGGTCTGCTAAAAATTCTTTTATATTTTCAATCTCTGTTGCAGATACATATGTATAGTAATGTATAAATTCTTCTTCTAAAAGTTTTTTTATAAAATATGTTTTTCCTACACCAGTTTCCCCATATAAAACGCCTATAAACTTATCATTTAAAAAACTTCTTATTAATATATAGACTGGTTTATTACTTTCTGAAACAAAAAAACTAGGATTAACCATTTTTCTACTCTAAGACATGCTTTTCTGTTATTACGCAGTAAAAATTTCCTGTAAATACAACTGTATCTTCCCTATTAAATCCATCAACTTTTATTAAATATTTATTTGCATTTTTTTCTATAACTTTACTTTTAAAGATTATTTCTTCTCCTACTTTTGCAGGTTTTATAAATTTAACTTCTGCCTTTGCTAAAACTACATTAGGATGATTTACTGTTAACATCGCACAATAATCAGCTCCACCAAATATAAAACCTCCATGCACAAGTCCTTTTTCGTCAACTTTCATATTTTCTGTTAATTTTAGCTTAACAACTGCAAATTCTTCATCTTGTATTGCTATTGCTGCTCCGCAAATTTCTTGATTTATCTCTTTATGAGTTTTTACCTCCATATTTTCACCTCATTAATTGTTTTATTCCTTCATTTGTGTAATTTATTGTAGATAAAATTGTAAACAAAGTAGATAAATATATTGTAATTTTCACAAAATACATAGGTATAAAGTATATATTGGCGATAAGTATCACTATAATAGACATTATTTGAAAAAAAGTAGTTGCTTTTCCAAATAAAGAAGGATTTATTTTCACTCCACCTTTTAAGAAATATATCAATATTGCACCTGCTAAAAGGTAAACATCTCTACTAATTACAATAACCACATACCAAAATGGAAATTTTACTTCAAAATTAGATGTATATATAAATATAAAACTTGTTACAAGTAATGTTTTATCTGCAATAGGGTCTAAAATTTTACCTAAATATGTAATTTGATTTAATTTTCTGGCAAGAAAACCATCTAAAGCATCAGTTATACCAGCAACTACAAAAACTATAAGTGCATAAAAAGGCTTATTATAACCTATAAATATAACAAAAAGTGGAACTAAAAATATTCTAAGAATGGTAAGCCAGTTTGGTAATCCTATACCTATTTTTGCCGTTCCCTCTATCCATATCCATAATCGTTTAAGTCTATCCATTTGATTAGGTTATTTAGAGGCATTGTTGATATTTCCACTAAACAGCTGTAGGCTC
>DTZN01000196.1 GCA_012961365.1 Hydrogenothermaceae bacterium | reverse complement strand
TACCGTTTTTTACAGTCTCTCTGATTTACAATATACACACTTCATATCTTTATTTTACATTAATCTACTCTCTAACTTAATACTTTATAAATTTTTTTATTTAAAATATTATGAAATAAAATTTAAAAGGGGGTTTACAAGTGAAGTATATTATGATTTTAATAACAGTCCCAGATTTTGATATAGGTAAAAAAATTGCAAAAAGTCTTGTAGAAGAAAAATTAGCAGCCTGTGTAAACATAACCAAATCAGAAGTTAACTCTATTTACTATTGGCAAGGTAATATTGAAGATGATACAGAAAATTTATTAATAATAAAAACCAGAGAGGATAAATTTGAAGACTTAGTAAAAATGGTAAAAGAATTACATCCTTATACTGTTCCTGAAATTATTGCAATGCCTATTATTATGGGCTTTAAGGATTATTTAACATGGATAGATGAAACTTTAGATAGAGATTAGTTTATAGTAAGCAACAAAAACAACACTTGCAAATATTAATGCATCTATCCTATCTAGGATACCTCCGTGCCCCGGTATTAAATTTGAACTGTCTTTTTTTCCTACCTGTCTTTTTATAAAACTCTCAAACAAATCTCCAATTTGCATTATAACTGAAGCTATAACTATAGCTGGTATGGTTTCTATATGATTAAAATAATAAGCAGCAAATATCCCAAAAACAAGCGAACCAGCAATACTACCTATTGCTCCTTCAATTGTTTTTTTAGGAGATACTCTTGGAGCCAATTTCCTTTTTCCTAAAAATTTACCTATTACATATGCCATAGTATCTCCAGCCCATACCGTAGCAAAAAGAACAAATAGCAAATATTTGTCTATCTCAAATAAAATAGCTACTGTAGAAATAAAAAAAACTGTATAAGTAAGGGAAAAAATGTAAAAAGATAAATCTTCTAATTTCCAGCTTTTAATTGATTTAGAAAATGAATATAAGAATATTAAAATCAAAGCAATATAAATATTAAAAAATAAAAAAACGCTAGAAGAAAAAAAACCCATAACTGCTAGCTCAATAGGGTTTATATTTTCAGATTTAACTTTTAGTAAATTCCCTATTTCATAAGTTGCCAAAGACACAATAAAAGCAGTTATCAGAAAAAACAAGAACTTATTTACATATAAAATACCAAACACAACTATTGTTCCAAGAATTAAAGCAGAAATAAGCCTTAATAAAAAATTCTTCATTTTGAAGCTACTCTTCCAAATCTTCTTTCCCGCGATTGGTAATCGTATATTGCCTTTAAAAACTCTTCTTCATCAAAATCTGGCCACAAAGTAGAAGTAAAGTAAAGTTCAGTATATGCTAATTGCCATAGCATAAAATTAGAAATTCTTTGTTCTCCACTGGTTCTTATTAATAAATCTGGTTCTGGAACATCTGGCATATAAAGGAAATTTTTAAAATCTTTTTCTGTTATATGTTTTTTTCCTGAAGATATTATTTTATTTACAGCATCTATAATCTCAGCTTTTCCACTGTAGTTTAATGCAATTATAAAAGTCATACTATAACAATGTTTAGTCTTTTCTTCTCCCTCTTCAATAGTTTTTAAAATCATATCTGGAAGATTATCTCTTCTTCCCATAAATTTTAGTTTTACATTTTCTTCTATTAGTTTTGGAACTTTAGTATTTATATATTCAACCAAAAGAGACATTATTGCTTCTACTTCTTCTTTTGGTCTTTGCCAATTTTCTGTTGAAAATGCAAAAACAGTTAAATATTTTATTCCCAAGTTATTGGCAATTTTTATTATTTTTTCTACAGATTTTGCACCTTCTCTATGTCCGTATATTCTTGGTAGTCCCCTAAGTTTAGCCCATCTCCCATTTCCATCCATAATTATTGCCACATGTTTTGGAAGTTTTTCCTTATCTATATTTTCAAACATTACAACTCCTTTAACTTCCTTTTAGCAACAAGTGCTTCTTCTGAATTTGGATATTTATTTACGAGTTTTTTCAAAACTTTTTTAGCTTTATCATTTTTATTTAATTTTATATACGAATATGCCAGCTTAAGCATAGCTATAGGTTCTTTATTGCAATCTTTCAGTTTTCCTTTTTCACATAAAGAAATAAGTTTTGAAAATTCTTCAATAGCTTTGTTATACTCCCCTTTAGAATAGTAAATCTGTCCTACCCAAAACATTGCATTATCATAAAGAGGACTATCACTAAAGTTTTCTAAAAATTTTTTAAACATATCCTCTGCTTCTCCAAATCTACCTTGATAGTAAAAATCTAAAGCCTGATTATAAACTTCTTCAGGCGATTTTGGAGTTTTTACTAGCTCTTCCCCTTCTAGAGGAGGATTTGGAGGAGGCTTATAAGATGTTTTTAACTTCTCTATATCTATTGAGTTCTTTGAAACTATATTTGAAAGTTCATCTAACCTATTTGCTAAATTTTGAATATCTTGCTTAACCTTAAATTGTTCCTGTCTTATTTGTGCCAATTCTCTTTTTATATCAAGTATTTGTTTTTCAAGTGCATTTACTTCTTCTTTTTTTACACATGAAATAAAAGTCAGTCCAATAATAGGAACAATTATAAACCTTTTCATAATCTTCCCCTTAGCTTTTTAGAAATACATATGCTATAAATATACCTGTTGATACAAAGATTATACCAGCAAATATTTCAATATAAAAAAGTGTAGAATAACTAAGATTTAGCATAAACCTATCAAATAACAATGCAACCATGGGAAGAAGACTTATTAAAGTTATAAAAACAATAATAAAAAATGGATTTTTAACTTTTTGCTTAATTCTCATTTCCAACCTCACATAAATTTCAAAAGTTATACAATATTATTATCTCTTAAAATTTGCGGAGGGAAAAATGAGTAAAGGATACAATATTGCCATTTTAGGTGCTACTGGTGCTGTTGGTAGAACTATGTTAAAAATTTTAGAGGAAAGAAATTTTCCTGTTAATAATATACGACTTCTTGCTTCTGCGCGCTCAGCTGGAACAAGAATAAATTTCAAAGGTGAAGAAATTATAGTAGAAGAGGTAAAGCCTGAAAGTTTTGAAGGTATTGATATAGCTTTATTTTCTGCTGGAGGCTCTACAAGTAAACAATGGGCTCCAATAGCTGTTGAAAAAGGAACAGTTGTTGTTGATAATTCTTCTGCATGGAGAATGGATAAAGATGTTCCACTTGTTGTTCCTGAGGTAAACCCTGAAGATGTAAAATGGCATAAAGGTATAATTGCAAATCCAAATTGCTCTACTATTCAAATGGTTGTTGCTTTAAACCCAATCCACAAAGCTAAAAAAATTAAAAGAATTATAGTTTCAACTTATCAAGCAGTTTCTGGAGCTGGAGCTAAAGCTATAAATGACTTAATTGAAGAGACAAAGGCAAAACTAAAAGGAAAAGAATATACTCCAAAACATTTACCTGCTTCAATTGCTTTTAATGTTATTCCCCATATTGACGTTTTTCAAGATAACCTTTACACAAAAGAAGAAATGAAAATGGTTAATGAAACAAGAAAAATTATGCATGCTCCTGATATTTTAGTATCTGCTACATGTGTTAGGGTTCCTGTAATAAATGGACACAGTGAAAGTGTTGTAATAGAAACTGAAGAACCTATTTCTGTAGAAGAAGCAAGAGATATACTAAGCAAATCTGAAAATGTTATTGTTATAGATGAACCTCAAAATGCAAAATATCCAATGGCTATAGATGCTGATGGTAAAGACGAAGTTTTTGTTGGAAGAATTAGAAAAGATTTAGTATTCGAAAATGGACTTTCTTTATGGGTAGTTGCTGATAATTTAAGAAAAGGTGCTGCTACAAATGCAGTTCAAATAGCTGAGCTATTGATTAAGTATAAATTAGTATAAATAACACAGGGGCTAAAAGTCCCTTTAGATTAATTTTCTTTCTTTCTAAAATCCATTTTTGCAAAATCTTCAGGTTTTATTTTATCAAGCAATTTTCTAAACTCTTCTAATTCTTTATCTACTTCATCTGTAGTTGCTTTTTCTAAATCTTCTACTGTTTTAGTATCCTTCCCTTCTTCTGCTTGAGCTTGTTGTCTTGCTATAGTTTCCTTGATTTCCTTTAAATTTACTTTTTTGACCACATTTTCATTTAAGTAAATAGGAGCGTTAAATCTAAGTGCTAAATTAATAGCATCAGAAGGTCTAGAATCAACAATTATTTCTTCTCCTTCCTTCTCTAGAATTATCTCTGCTATATATGCATTATCTTTGTAATCTACAATGGCAACTTTCTTCACTTTTGCTCCAAGTTTTTCTATTGTGTTTTTGAATAAATCATATGTTAAAGGTCTTGGAGTTTTAATCCCTGCTTGCTTTAAAATGATTCCTTCTGCTTCTGATATACCAATCCATATTGGATATATATATTCTTCATTATTTACATCTGTAAGCATTAATATAGGACTTCCTGTTATTGAATCTAAACCAATGTTTTTAACTTTTACTTCTACCATTTTGCTTGCCTCCTAGAGCTATTTTGCAGATAATTTAGTATGAAAACTAAAATTTAATATGAATATTATCATATTTTTTTATTTTGTTTTAGTAAATATTTGTCTAAAATATTTGTTTTTTATTAAAATAATGAATGTACATTGTCTATTTATAGTTTATGAAAAAATATATATAATTAAACTGACGAAACTTGTGGAGGAAATTATGCGACACTTTACATTAAAAGAAGCAAACAATTTACTTCCTCAAATAAAATTGCTTGTAGAAGAAATAAAGGAAAAAAGACAAGAACTTTATTCTGTTATAGAAAAATTTGAAGAGGAAGTAGAAGGTAGAAAAGATCAATTAGAAATAATGTATCAAAAAACGGAAATAGATAGGTTAAACAAAGAGATTTCAGAACTTATAGATATAATAGAAAGTTTTGGAGCTGTTGTTAAAGGAATAGACCCTCTTTTAGTAGATTTTCCATCTCAACATAAAGGACAACTTATATGGCTTTGTTGGAAAGAAGGAGAAGAAAAAATAGAATACTGGCATGGCTTTAGTGAAGGTTTTACAGGTAGAAAGCCTGTTTCTATGTTAGAAGAAGAGGAAGATTTAACACAAAATAACTTTAGTTTTTAGTTTAATTAAACAGTTGAATTAACTTAACAATAATAAGTAGATTATATTTAATAATTAAAATTTTCAGTGGAGGATTAGCTTGGATAAGCTTTTAGTATTCACCTCATCCTTAATCTTAAGTGTTGGGATTATTAAATTTTTCTTTGGAAAGAAAGATAATGAAGATAAAAAGGAAAATAACAATCCCAGAAAAGAAGAAATTTTAGAGCTAAATATATCTGGTATGCATTGCGCTGGCTGTGCTGCTGGAATAGAAGGAACCCTAAAATCTTTAGATGGTATTTTAGATGCAAAAGTAAACTTTGCTACAGGAAAAGGAATTTTTAGATTTGACCCATCTAAAGTAAATCCACAGGATATTATTTCTAAAATTCAAGAATTAGGATACTCAGCTTCTGCAGATTTTGAGGAAATTGAAAAAAAAGCTAGAAAGGGAAAAAGAACTTAAAAAAAGAGTTTTTTTATCAGTTTTTTCTTTTATAATTGTTTTTGCTTTATCGTGGTTTAATTTCGTATCTGAGGAAATAGAAAAATACATAATCTTTTTTATTGCCTCATTTGTTCAATTTTACATAGGTAAAGATTTTTATGTCTCTTCTTTAAATGCATTAAAAAACAAAATAGCAGATATGAACCTTTTAGTTGTTATAGGCACTTCTGTTGCTTATTTTTACTCCTTTTTTTCTTTATTTTTTCCTAATCTATTTCCACAAAATATGAGAAATTTATACTTTGAAAGTAGTGTAGCAATTATTACATTTTTACTAATCGGTAAATACTTAGAAGAAAAAGCCAGAAATAAAGCTTCGTCCTTTATAAGAAAACTCTTAGAAATAAAGCCTAAAAAAGCTACTATATTGATTGATGGAAAAGAAATTGAAATTGATGCAGATAGCATTGTATATGGAGACTTAATAGTTTTAAAAGAAGGAGATAAAGTTCCTATTGATGCTATTGTTGTAGATGGTAAATGTGAGCTTGATAATTCAGCAATAACTGGTGAATCTTTACCTGTTCTGG
>DTZN01000195.1 GCA_012961365.1 Hydrogenothermaceae bacterium | reverse complement strand
TAACCAAGCTCTAACGACCTCATCACGTCCTTGAAGTTGAAAGTGTAAAGTTACTTCACCTGACTCTGTAGTAGGTTGAAGTTTGATATAGGTTTTTCTATTCTCTCATATATCTCCAACTTTGACAACTTCTCTATATCTACAACATAGGGGGATATAACATCGTTATAGGACAATTCAGGGCACCAGGGGCTTTGGACCATCCAAAGATCATGACAGATGTATCCCACTGGATAGACGGCACCGATGGAGACCTTGTACTCTACATTGTATCAGATCCCAGGCAGGTAAAAAGTACGATTGTAGGCAAAGGAAAGAGGAAAGAACTCTTACCCCTTCTAAAGAAGTTGGCGGGCAACCATCCCCTCATCTCCAGAAAAGTTGATATTCTACCTGCCATAAAGACATATGTAAAAAACTATGGGAAGACAACACAATGAATAGAAAAACATTATCACTGATAACATTGATAATAGGCATAATACTGCTAGTATACACACCACCAAAAACCAATATCATATTAAAGGACAACTTCCGCATAGAGAACAACATCTCCTATGCCCTCCTAGGTAATGCCCATCTCACGTTTAGTGGAGTAGGTCACAAACATCTAACACTCATGGGGGGAACATATCAACTGACATCGAACCTCAACATCCAGCATATCGACTGCTACGGTAGTACATTAGAAGTAACAAGCCAGATAAAACCTGTGATAATCTTCTCTGTAGGTTGTAACATCCACTTCCTTAAACCATCTTCTGTCAGAAGGTTAGGTCTATTTATCGGCTCACACATTACAGGTGCCCTAAGACATGATAGCCGTGTTGCCTACATCATCACATATGATAGTCCCGTGATATACTATCTCCTGTGGCCTTTTAGACACCCCTATAGCTACATCATCGGCATAACCCTTCTCATTGGTAGCCTGCTGGCCATAGTAAAGCCCATGAACATACCACAAAGACTTCTCCATCTACCTGCTGCCCTATGGGGCATACCCGTCTTTGCAGGTGCACTAAGCCTGATATACATCATCGCAACATTCTTTTTCGTTGCACCGTCGATCTCTTGGGGCAACATAGAAGGAGCATTACTGGGTATCTACATACACATAGCCACAGCATACACGCTCCTATTCATGGGCATATGGGGCTCATATTTCCTACTATCTTACAAACACGGGGTTTTAAGGTACTATCCGCCAATACTAGGCATCATATCATTCCTATCTTATAGGATATCAACATTGATGTTAATGATACTAGTCATCATTGGATTTGTAGGCCTTATTGTCATACCTGACATCGCCACGGCACCACTGCTACTAAACAGTTACTACCAAGACGCCGAGTATAAAAATCTTGGTAAACATTGATATACACCTCACAATACATCTTCAACAACTGGGGGTAACCATAAAACACCTACACAACCCCATCGGCCTGCTCGGCAACAAATAACTTTTCAACATACTCAAGGGAACAGGAGCTGCCCTGCATACTGTAGGCTAACAAATCTCCATAAACTCCGTATCTAGAGTATACCCATTGTTGATAAAGACAAACTATTGTGTGGAAAAGAGATAGGTACAATGATAAAAGTACCTACAAGGAATCTGATCGATACAAATATCTTGCCGGTATATATCATCAATCTCCCCAATCATATTGCCGAAAAATCTACCTGTACTCCATAAATATACACTGGGTCATCAGATCCGTATATACACATATCTTTATCTAGACATTCGCCAGACAACGCGGTGATGTCTCTTTATCAATATCTCTAAAATTGCTGCACACCTCATCCATATGTCAAGCTAGGACCTTTTCCTATAAATCCCATAATATCTCTGTAGGCTATATCCCAAATCGATAAAGGTGCATTGTACAAAAAAATATCTCCCCTCTAACCTTCAGAGGTACCGAACTAGCTACTTTTAAACACTTCATTCACACATCTCTGTTAACAAAAAGGGCTTCTTTATCAAAATACGAAAGAAAGAAGATGGAAAGGTGATGGAAAAGAATACAACAGAAACACAAAAAGAAGAAAAAAGGGGCCGGCACTATAGCCGACCCCCTTTAAACTCTATGTAAGCAGTAAATTATAGTTCCTTGATCAGTCTGACCACTGGTGCATCCCACTGTACCTCAAATCCCATGGCCTCGGCTACGAACCTCAGTGGTACAAATGTCCTACCATTAACTATTATCGCCTTGCTGTCCATGCTTACCGGTACTCCATCTACTAGCGCTATGTTGGAGTCTATCGTCAGTATGATCTCTGTATCCTCTCCTGTGATAATAACCTGTCTCGTCTCAGCATTCCACTGTACAGATAACCCCATGGCCTCCGCTACAAACCTAACCGGTACCATCGTACGTCCTGCCTCATTGATGAATGGTGCTACGTCCATGATCCTCGTCTCTCCATTCACCTTGTAGAACTGACTACCAGGTGACAATTCTATCACTAGCTTACCTAGGTATGGATCATACACTACTGTGATCTCTGCCCTGCCTATATTACCTGCATAGTCTATCGCTACTACCTCTATTACATTGGACCCCTCGGTAAGCTCTACCCTCTTACTAAATGTGCCTCCTATGATGTCTGCAGGCTCTCCTGCTACGTATACAGCCTTTACTCCTGTCCCCTCATCATATACCGTACCCTTCACAACTACATAATCCTCACTGGTCTCGTATACTAGCATGCCCTCTGGTATCACAGGCTCGATAATCGTGATCTCTGGTGCTACATCGTCTACTGGCTCACTGTAGTTAACTACTATTGGATCACTCTGTGCCTCGTTGCCGTTGACGTCTACTGCCCTAACCACTATGGTGTTGGTACCTGGCTCAAGCTCCACATTGGCTGCAAAGAATCCTGCTACAGGCACCACACTCTTCACAGGTACTCCATTCACTATGATGATGACACTGTCTACACCTACATTGTCCGTTACTGTTCCCGCTACCCTGATTACACCATCTATTGTGTCTACCTCCGCCTCTGCCGGCTCGGTGATCTGGATAACAGGTGGCTCTACATCCATCGCTATTGCCACACGCTTCTCAAAGAGATGCTCATATGCTGTATCAATATCCCCTCTACTTACCTCGATATCGATCAAAGATACAGCATTGGCCCTTATGACTCCAGCAAATATACCCTCTTCATTGAGTACTCCTACTATCATAGGTGCCCCGGC
>DTZN01000194.1 GCA_012961365.1 Hydrogenothermaceae bacterium | reverse complement strand
TTAAAGCAGTTTTTTTTATTTTTTTACCAATTATATATTCTGGTAAATCATCTATTGTTATTAATTTATCGCTAAAAATACAAAGCCTTTCCATAAGATTTTTTAGTTCTCTAACATTTCCTGGCCAAGGATACTTTAAGAATATTTTTTTAACTTCTTCTGAAATTTCTGGCACAGGCATTTTATTTTCTATACATGATTTTTGTAAAAAATGTTTTGCAAGTAAAATAATATCTTCTCCCCTTTCTCTAAGAGGAGGAACTTTTAAAGGAATAACAGAAAGCCTAAATGCTAAATCTTGTCTAAAATTTCCTTTTGCTATTTCTTCGTCTAAATTTTTGTTAGTTGCTGAAATTATTCTTATATCTACCTTTATTTTTTGATTACTTCCCAATCTAGAAAATGTTTTTTCTTCTAAAACCCTAAGTAGTTTTGCTTGAGCTTTTAAGCTAAGGTCTGCTACCTCATCTAGAAATAATGTTCCTCCATCTGCAATTTCTAACTTGCCTGCTTTTCTTGAAATTGCATTTGTAAAAGCTCCTTTTTCATAACCAAAAAGTTCTGCTTCAAAAAGTTCATCTGGTATAGCAGCACAATTTATATCTACAAAAGGTTTATCTGCTCTATCTGAAAGGTAATGTATAGATTTTGCTACAAGTTCCTTACCTGTTCCATTTTCTCCAAGTATTAAAACCCAAGCATTTGTTTTTGCAACTTTTTCTATCTGTCTTTTTAGTTTTTGTATTGGTGGACTGTTCCCAATTATTTCAATATCACTTTCTTGTTTTTGTTTTAAAAACTCAAACTCTAGTTCTTTTTTAATTTCTTCTTCTGCTTTGTCTAAGACTGCAAAAATTGCTTCTGTTGATAAGGGTTTTTCTAAAAAATCATAAGCCCCAAGTTTCAATGCTTTTACTGCAATAGGTATATTTGCATGTCCTGAAATCATTATTATTTTTGTATGGGGAGAAAGCTTTTTTATGTATTTTATAACTGAAGTTCCTTCTCCATCAGGTAGCCATACATCTAAAAAAACTATATCAAAATCTTTTTCTTTTAGTTTTTCTTTTGTTTCTTGTATTGATGATGAAACTTCTACAAAGTATCCTTCATCTTCTAAAATATCATTTAGTAGTTGTTTTATATTCTCCTCATCATCAACAACAAGTATTGATAAATTTCTATTTCCCATTTTTAATTTCTATTCTCCTTACTCTTTTTGAAATTCCACACATAATTTCATAAGGAATAGTTTGTGCCAATTTTGCTACATCTGCAAATTTTATTTCTTTATCTTTTTGTTTTCCTATTATTACTACTTCATCACCAATTTTTGCATTGATATTTGATAAATCAACAATAGTCATATCCATTGTTATATTTCCAATTATTTTAGCTTTTTTCCCATTTATTAAAAGATATCCTTTGTTAGACAACAGTCTTGGTAAACCATCTGCATACCCAAAAGAAACTACACCTATTTTCATGTTCCTATCTGCAGTAAAACTACCTGTATATGATACTTTTTCGCCTTTTTTCAAATTTTTTATAGATATCAATTTTGCTTTTATATACATAATATTATCTAGTTTTAGTGGAAAATTCTCATAAGGTTTTTCTCCATAAATAACTAATCCTATTCTGACTAGATTACAAAAATCACACTTATATGTTAGTCCTGCACTATTTTGAGAATGAATGTAATTAGGATATATGTTTTTTAAATTTAGTTTTTTCAAAATTTCATAAAATTGTTTTATTTGATTTTTTGTATACTCGCTATCTATATCTGCAGAAGGAAAATGTGTCATAAAACCTTGTATATTCAACTCTTTAGTTAAATTTATAACTTTTTCTATGTCTTCTTTATAAAATCCAAGTCTATTCATTCCTGTATCAAACTTAAGATGGATAGTTTTGTTTTTTAATTTATGAGCAAGCTTTAGTTGATTAAAGTCTGAGATTACAGGAATAAGATTGTATTTATTGAAACATTCTAATTCTTCTTCTAAAATTCCCCCAAGAACTAAGATATCTTTTTTTATTTTATTTTCTTTTAAAATTTTACCTTCTTCTGCAGTTGCAACTGCTAAAAATTTTATATAGGGAATTTTTTCCAAAGTTTTTGATATTAAAACTGCGTCATGTCCATAAGCATCTGCTTTTACAACGGCTATAATATCTTTTTTTACAAATGAATATACTTTTTTTACATTTTCTTTTAATTTATTTGTGTAAATTTCCGCCCAGCTTCTTATTTTTGCATCCCTTTTTTAATGTAAAGTTGCAAGTAAAAATAGTTATAAAAATACTATCGTGGACTACCCTTGACTTTTAGACAAGGGCTTTGCAGGGAGTTTGCTTGCAAAGAGATAGCCTTATCCCTGCCAGGTGAACACCACACCTTGCTACCCCTATGATATATTAAAGACATGAAAAAGGCAAGCCTTATCTTCATATAAAAACAGTGTAAAATTAAAGCCGTTCCCTCTATCCATATCCATAATCGTTTAAGTCTATCCATTTGATTAGGTTATTTAGAGGCATTGTTGATATTTCCACTAAACAGCTGTAGGCTC
>DTZN01000193.1 GCA_012961365.1 Hydrogenothermaceae bacterium | reverse complement strand
TTTGGTTTATCACCATTAAAAGTAATGGGAGATTTTGGGAAACTTTTGGTGTTAGGAGATAGCTTGCAAACTATAGTTTTATCTATTTCTCTTTTTGAAAAGTGTAGATGCCAACCACCTTTTCCAATAATTATTTTTCCTTTTACTACTTCTTCTCCATTATTTGCCTCTACTACGTTCAATTTACTTATACTGTTTAACCTTTCTGCAAACTTTTTTGTGAAATTTGGAGGCATATGTTGGACAACACATATAGGATAAGGATAATTTTCTGGTAAGGTCTTAGCAATTTTTTCTATTAGTCTTGGACCTCCAGTAGAGGCACCGATTAATATATATTTTGTATCTTCATTAGCAGAATAATCAGTTATTCGTATTTTATCTATTGATTCAAAGCTTTGCTTGTTTCTTTTTGCCTTTTCTTTGTTTATTAAAATTTTAAACTTAGGCACATTTATAATTTCTTGAACTTTTTGTTTTATTTCCTCTTCTATTTGCTGGATAGAAGCTCCAAAGGTTGTAGGTTTTGTAATAAAACCTAAAGCTCCTAGTTCTAAAGCTTGTAAAGTTAAATCGGCATCTTCTGTTGTATAAGCACTAATTACAAGAATTCTAGTGGGTTTTTTCCCCATGATTTCTTTTATGACTTCTAAGCCATTTTTATCTGGAAGTTCCATATCAAGGGTTATAAGGTCATAATTATTACTTAGAGCTTTTTTTTATGGCTTCTGTAGCATTTTTGGCAGTATCTATTTCAAAATTTAAACCTTCTATTATTCTTGATAAGAACCTTCTTACAAGTGCAGAGTCATCTACAATAAGAACTTTTTTCTTCAAAATGTTAATCCTTATTTTAATACTTAACAATCTTTATTTTATACGGCAAAATTTACTATCTTTCAAGTTTGATTTTGGTCTTCTATAAATTCCTTTAAAAAATCATAAACTTCTTTATTTATCTGCATATCAACCCAGTAAATTCCATCTTCGTGTTCTATGTGTAAAAACTTTCCATTTCTAGATTGACCCAACTTTATTTCAGTAAGTCCTCTAGAAAAATACCATTCCAGATTTTCTGATGGTGCCTTCATGTATAATGTAAAACCACCTTTCCTTTTAGCTATTTTATACACTATCACAGGAGTTTTATTTACTATATCTTCCTCTATCCACTCATCAGAATAAACATCAACAGCAACTCCTTTTAAATTTGTTTCAAGAACTTTCCAGCTCATTAATCCTCCTTAAATAGATTTGCTATAAACTACATGTTTTGAATTTCTTTAAGGAGTTCTTCAGCCATTTCTGATTCAGATACTCTTTTTATAGGCTGTCCCTTTTTAAATAAAATTGCAGACCCTTTTCCACAGGCAAGACCAATATCTGCCTCTTTTGCTTCTCCTATGGCATTTACAACACAACCCATAATAGCAACTTTTAAAGGTTTCTTTATATCTTTTAGTTTTTCTTCAACTTCCAAAACAACTTTAGGTAAGTTTACCTCTATTCTTCCACAGGTAGGACAAGATATTATTTCTATTCCTTTCCTTCTAAGCCCTAAAGACTGCAAGATAGTATAAGCAACATCTACTTCTTCTTCAGGGTCTGCTGTTAACGAAACCCTTATTGTATCTCCTATTCCCATATAAAGAAGAATTCCTAGCCCAACTGCAGACTTTATTGAGCCTTTTTTTAGTGTTCCTGCTTCTGTAATCCCAATATGAAGTGGTATATCTGTTTTTGAAGCAAAAATTTGATTTGCTTTCACATTTTGAAGAACATCTGAACCTTTTATAGATACTTTAAAATTTGTAAATCCTACACTCTCGAAAAATTCAGACCAGTATAATGCACTTTCTGCTAAGGCCTCTCCAGATGGATAACCGTATTTTTCTAATAATCTTTCTTCCAAAGAACCAGAGTTTACTCCAAGTCTTACAGCTATATTTTTATTTTTACACTCTTGAAGGATTTCTTTTATTTTCCCTTTATCATTGATATTACCTGGATTTAACCTTATTCCATGAATTCCACTTTCCAAAGCTAAAAAAGCAATTCTTGGGGAAAAATGTATATCTGCTATTACAGGTATAGGAGAATTTTTAACAATCTCTTTTAGAGCCAAGGCATCTTCTTCTGTAGGAGCTGCAACTCTTATAATTTCACAACCAGCATTTGCTAGTCTGTTTATTTGAGCTAAAGTTTCATCTATATTTCTTGTTTTTGTATCTGTCATAGATTGGACTACTATTGGAGCATTATCTCCTATTTTTA
>DTZN01000192.1 GCA_012961365.1 Hydrogenothermaceae bacterium | reverse complement strand
TGTAATTGAGTTTACAAAAGAATTTATGGAGTTTTAAAAAATATAATCACACAGACATTAAATTACTTACAAAACAGGCGTAAACATAACTTACTCAATAATATAGTAAACTCCAAAAGTAAAAAAGTTTCTAATATATGGAATAGACGAAATAAAAGAAAACTGTTCTCTTGGTTTTATGTCAAATTTCCATTTATAAATAGGATTAAACAAATAAAATTTTTTCTTTACAATATTATATTTAGAATTTTTAATAATTTTTTCGAAACGCTCAATAGAAATTCCTGTTTCTTTTATTTCTGTTAAACTTTCAATTTTAGCATCTGTTTCTCCAAATATTTTAAGAACAAATTTATATAGGAACATTGGTAAAAGATGGATATATGGACTTGTTGATATTAATTTATTTGCTGCAACTTGCTGATGACCACCAAAAGGCATCTGCCATGGAGGAAATGCAAAAAATACTTTCCCATTCTTTTTTAAAAAATTTTTAAGAATACTAATAAATTTTTCTTGATCGTGAATATGTTCAATTACATCTTTTAGAATTATTAAATCAAATTTAAATTCTAATTCTTCTTCAGGATTAATATCATAAATGTTTCTACTAAAAAATCTAACTTTCTTTTCTTCTAATTCTTTAGCCATCAAAGTTTTTGCCGTTTCAACTCTGTTACTAGACAATTCTATTCCAACACAATTATGTCCTTTGTCTGTAAAAGCTTTTAGCACACCAGCTTCAGCACTACCTATTTCTAAAACAGTTTGAGGTTTCCCAATATTAAAAAAATCTGACAAAAAAGGAATTATATATTCTTCTGTTACTTCTTTTTGAATTTTAAAATATCTTTCTTTATCTTTATGGAAATCGTACATTGTTTTGTTTTAATATGTTCCAAATGTAAGAAAAAACATCTATAATTGTGATTTCAGTATATTTTATTCATTATTTGGTTTTTGTACTTTGAGTATTAATACAAAGGAAATTTTTTCATAAATCCATTAACTTCAGATTTCACCTTATTGATAATGTTTTCATCTTCTGTATTCATTAATAATAAATCTATCCAATCTACAATTTTGCTCATGTCTGTAGTTTTCAATCCTCTAGTTGTAATAGCAGGTGTGCCAATTCTTATTCCAGAAGTAACAAAAGGAGACTTGTCATCAAAAGGAACCATGTTTTTATTTACTGTAATATCAGCTTTCACTAAAGTATTTTCAGCTTTTTTTCCAGAAATATTTTTATTTCTAAGGTCTATAAGCATCAAATGATTGTCTGTACCGCCTGAAATTAAATTATATCCTTTTTCAACAAAAGCCTTTGCCATAGCTTGAGCATTTTCTATAACTTGCTTCTGATATTCTTTATACTCAGGCTGTAATGCTTCTTTAAAAGAAACAGCTTTTGCAGCTATTACATGTTCCAAAGGTCCTCCTTGAGTACCTGGGAAAACTCCAGAATCTAATATTGAAGACATTTTTCTTACCACTCCTTTCATTGTTTTCTTTCCCCATGGATTAGGAAAATCTTTTCCCATAAGAATAATTCCACCTCTTGGTCCTCTTAATGTTTTATGAGTTGTAGATGTTACAACATGACAATGTTCTAAAGGGTTACTATGTAAACCTGCAGCAACCAATCCAGCAACATGAGCCATATCTGCTAGCAATATTGCTCCAACTTTATCTGCTATTTCTCTAAATCTTTTATAGTCCCAAGATCTTGCATATGAAGAAGCACCTGCAATAATCAATTGTGGTCTCTCTCTTAAAGCTACTTCTTCTACTTTATTCGTATCTATCACACCAGTTTCTTTTTCTACTCCATAAAAACTTGTTTTATATGTTTTTCCAGAAAAATTAACAGGAGAACCATGTGTAAGATGACCACCATGAGACAAATCAAAGCCTAAAATTTTATCTCCAGCATCTAAGCAAGCCAATAATACTGCTGCATTCGCTTGAGCACCAGAATGAGGTTGTACATTACACCATTCAGCATTAAATAGTTTTTTTAATCTTTCTATCGCAATATCTTCTACTTGGTCTACAATTTCACAACCACCATAATATCTTTTATGTGGTAAACCT
>DTZN01000191.1 GCA_012961365.1 Hydrogenothermaceae bacterium | reverse complement strand
TAGGAATATAATACATATTTCAAAAGATTTGAAAACTTTATCAAAAGAATTAAATATTCCAGAAGTGAAATTAAAGGAAATTTATGAAAATAACCTGAAAAAACTTTTTAAAGCAAGAAAAAGTAGGATTAGACCTTTAAAAGATACGAAAATATTAACAGATTGGAATGGGTTATTTATTAAAGCCTTAACACAAGCAGGAATTGTTTTTAATAATGATGAATATATAAAAATAGCTAAAAAAGCTATGGATTTTATACTTAAGAATATGCTTAAAAATGGTATTTTATACCACAGATATAAAGATGGAGAAGTATCATTTGAAGGGAATTTAGATGATTATTCATTTACTATTTATGCACTTCTTGAGCTTTATCAGATAGATTTTGATGAAAAATATTTAAAAACTGCTATCCAGTTAACAGAAAAAGCCGTTGAACTATTTTATGATAAATCTTCAGGTGGATTTTATTTTACATCAGAAAATAATAAAGATGTTCCAATTCGTCAAAAGGAAGTTTATGATGGAGCATATCCATCTGGTAATTCAATTATGTATAATAACCTTGTTTTCCTTTATAAACTAACTTCAAATAAAAAATATAAAACTTTAGCAGAAGAAACAGAAAGAGAGTTTTACAGTGAAATAAATTTAGCTCCTTATGGACATACAATGTTTTTAATAGGATTTATAAATATGTTATTTTCTAAAGAGATAATTTTTGTAGGGCAGAAAGAGTTAGCAACGGAATATAGAAGGAAATTAGAAACAGTTTATCAACCATTTAAGGTGTTAGGATACAAGGATAACTATTTATCTCAAATTTCAGAATTTATAAACTCTTTACCAAATGAAGATGAAATAAAAGTATATATATGTGAAAACTTTGCCTGCAAAGAGCCTGTTTCTAAAGTTAATCAAGTGATACAATTAATTAGTCAATAAAATAGGAGGTTAAAAACTTGGCAAAAAAAGAAATAGAACAAAGACAAGTAAACTTGTCATTTGAAGATGAAAAATGGCTGGCAGATGTTTTAAATGCCGAAGAAGCAGATAAGATTGATGTATCGAAAATGAAAGTAAAAGCGACAGACTTAATGCTTTTATCCCTTGGATATTGTTTTGGCATAACCGTTCAAGCATATACAAACCATAAAGGATACAAAATAGAAGATTTAAAAATCGAAGTAAAAGCTAAAAAACATGAATCAGAAAATAGATACGAAACAATTATTTTGAATGTTTCTTTTAAATCAGATTTAACAGAAGACCAAATAGCAAGAGTTATGGAAATAGGAAAAAGAGGTTGCACAGTAGGAAATACATTGGAAAAAGGTGCTAAAATAGAAAAGAAGTTTATAGGATAGGAGATTTTTATGGAGGGGCTTAATACCTTTTTTCTAGGTATAATTGCTTTATGTATGATAATCATAACCGCGGGAATGGTGGGGATTTTCTTTGTGCTATTTGGAATATTTAAAACATTAAAAGAATTACTTCTTGAGTTAAAATTGGATTATAAGGTAATTTCACCAAAAGTTCACCAAATTGTTGAAAATTTGGAAAATACAACATCAATATTTAGTATATTTTCAATATTTAAAAGAAATAAGAAGAAATGAAACTAACTAGTATTTTTCTACATAAAAAATCCCTTTGGAGGAAATAAATTGAAAAATTTTATACTTGGTTTCATGGCAGGGGCACTGGCAGGATATATTCTTTATCAAAATAAAGAAAAAATAAAAAATAAGCTTGTAGAAATAGAACTAAAAATAGAAAATTTAGAGTTAAAGGAAAATGTAAAACAAAAAATTTCTGCAATTATTCAATCTGTAAAACAAACTATAAAAAAAGCGGAAGAAGAAACGGTAGAAAATCAAGAGAAAATTTTAAAGGTTGTAGAAAAACAAATAAAACAATTAGAAGAAATTATCCAGAGGTAAGAAGATGGAGCTTTGGAAAAGGAGTTTAAAGGAATTATCAAGTTTAATATCTAAAAAGGAAGTAAAACCTTCAGAAATAGTTGAAAGTTTTATAAAAAGAAAAGAAGAGTTTGAACCTAAAATAAGTAGCTATGTTTCTGATTTATCAGAAAAAGCATTAGAAGAGGCAAAACAAAAAGATGAAGAACTTACGAAATTAGATGAAGTTCCTTTTGTTTTTGGAATTCCAATTGCAATAAAAGATAATATTTCAACAAAAGGTATAAAGACTACATGTTCATCTAAAATGTTAGAAAATTATATCCCTCCATTTGATGCAACGGTTATAGAAAAATTAAAAAATGCAAGTTATATAATAGCAGGAAAAACAAATATGGATGAGTTTGCAATGGGCTCATCTACTGAAAATTCAGCATTTTTTACAACTAAAAATCCTTGGGATATAGAAAGAGTTCCTGGTGGTTCTTCTGGAGGTTCTGCATCAGCAGTTGGAGCAGGTATAGTGCCAGCATCACTTGGCTCTGATACAGGAGGTTCTATTAGACAACCTGCGGCGTTTTGTGGAGTAGTTGGACTAAAGCCAACATATGGAAGAGTATCAAGATATGGACTTGTAGCATTCGCATCTTCTTTAGACCAGATTGGTCCAATTACAAGAACCGTTGAAGACAGTGCAATTTTGTTAAATATAATAAGTGGGAATGACCCAAAAGACAGCACATCTGCAAAAAGAGAAGTTCCAGATTTCACAAAAGCAATAGGAAAAGATATTAAAGGATTAAAAATAGGCCTTCCAGAAGAATTTTTCTCCGAAGGGTTAAATCCACAAATTAAAGATATGGTTTTAAATGTAGCACAGCAACTTGAAAAAGAAGGAGCAGAATTAGTTTCTGTATCACTTCCAACTGCAAAATACGCAATAGAAGCATATTACATAATTGCTCCATCTGAAGCATCATCTAACCTTGCAAGATTTGATGGAGTTAGATACGGATACAGAGTAAAAAATTATGAAGATTTAGAAGATATGTATCAAAAAACAAGAGATGAAGGATTTGGAGCAGAAGTAAAAAGAAGAATTATGATAGGAACTTATGCTTTATCTTCTGGATATTACGATGCATATTATCTTAAAGCTCAAAAAGTTAGAACATTAATTTATCAAGAATTTATAAAAGCATTTGAAAAAGTAGATGTTTTACTAACTCCAACAACTCCAGATGTAGCATTTAAGATTGGAGAAAAATCAAACGACCCTATACAGATGTATTTATCAGATATATTTACAGTGTCAGTCAATATGGCAACGGTTCCAGCAATAAGTGTTCCTTGTGGATTTATAGGTAATTTACCTGTAGGTGCTCAATTTATAGCAAAACCTTTTGATGAAGAAACTTTATTTACAGTTGCCCATTATTATGAAAGATTAAATGATTTTTATAAAAAATTTCCAGAAACTTAATAAGCAAAATATAAAGGGAGATTTCTCCCTTTTTTTTATTTATCTAACGTATAATTTTACTTACAATAAAGGATACTCTTTACTTCCACAAATATAACTTACTCCTTCATCTGTTTTAGCCCAGTGTTTAGTTCCAGCTTCTATTTCAAGCATATCTCCCGGTTCTAAAATAACCTCCCCACCCTCATATCCAATAATAACTTTACCTTTATAAACCCATCTAACTTCTCTGTATGAATGAGCATGCCAATCATATTTTGTTCCCGGATAGTCAGTCCAACTGTAAATGGAACTGTATCCTTCGATTTTTAATATTTTTTTTATTTCTTTAACATTTGTTATTCCAGTTTTCCTAACAATTACTTTCTTATCTAGTATCATATCCAATACCTCATACATCTTTGTATTTATAAGTATCGGCTTTATAGCACTATTAATTAAATCTATCAATACAAACTTAGTATACAAATATAATTATATTCTAAATTTTTAAAGCTTTGGAGGATATAAATGACAACAAGGAGAGAATTTTTAAAGAGAAGTTTGGCAGTAGCAGGATTAACCGCAGTAGGTGGGACTACTGCTTTAGATAAAGCTTTAGCTTTTGAGAATCCAAAAGAAATTTCCATAGAAAATTATCCTCCCCTTGTAAAATATCCAGGAAAAGTGCCATTAATACTTCATGTTGATAGACCTCCTGTATTAGAAACTCCAAAAAAATATTTTGATAGAGCTATTACTCCAAATGAAGCATTTTTTGTAAGATGGCACTTATCTGAAATACCTACGGAAGTTGATACATCAAAATGGAGATTGAAAATAAAAGGAAATGTAAAAAAAGAAGTGGAACTATCTTTAGAAGACTTAAAAACTAAATTTGAACCTGTTTCTTACTATGCAGTTTTACAATGTTCAGGTAATGGTAGAGCATTTTATCAGAAAAAACAAACTCCAACAGGGACCCAATGGACGTATGGAAGCATGGGAAATGCTCTTTGGACAGGCGTTAGAGTAGCAGACATTTTAAAATATGCAGGAGTAAAGCCGGATAGTATAGAAGTTGCTTTCGACGGTCTTGACAAAGCTCCTTATCCAAAAACTCCTGATGTAATTAGAAGTCTTCACATAGATAAATGCTTATATGAAGATTTAATTCTTGCTTATGAGATGAACGGTGAACCTTTACCATTATTAAATGGTTTTCCTTTAAGATTAGTTGTTCCTGGATGGTATGCTACTCACTGGATAAAATCTATTACCACTATAACTGTTTTAAACGAAAAACTTAAAAACTTTTGGATGGCAAAAGCTTATCACATTCCTGATAACGCTTGTCATTGTGTTAAACCAGATGAGAAGCCTAAAAACAAGAGAATTATTACATTTATGAACACAAAATCTGTAATCGCGAAACCAGAAAATAATACAGTTGTGAAAGCAGGTGAAGTAGTTAAACTTGCAGGAGTTGCATTTGATAGAGGATATGGGATAAAAACAGTATTAGTTTCTTTTGATAATGGTAAGTCTTGGAAACAAGCAAAACTGGGACCTGAGTTTGGAAGATACTCATTTAGAGAATGGTTTTATTACTTTAAACCAGAAAAAAAAGGGAAAGTAAAAGTATTGGTAAAAGCTATTAATAAAAATAATGAAGAACAACCTTACGAAACAGGTTGGAACCCTGGTGGATATATGTGGAATGGATTAGATAGCATTACATTAGAGATAGTATAAAAGATAGTATAAGGACACCGTTCAGAGGTAATAAGAAATGATAAAAGGTTATAAAATATTAAG
>DTZN01000190.1 GCA_012961365.1 Hydrogenothermaceae bacterium | reverse complement strand
TCAAGGGTCAGGATCCCTAACTCACCTGGATATATTACATCGTCTTCAATCCATCCACCCCTGTAAACTATTAGGCTACAGTTAATGGGTCTATTTTGGCTGCGGATTCAGATACAACTGCAAAATTTAAACCTATTGTGCTTATTAATCTTCCTACATTCTTTATCATATTAATGTATTCTATAAGAAGATTTTTAAATCTTCTTTTTTCCATAAAAAAGTAAATTTCAGAAGCAGAACGGTGAATTTTTGTATGAATGGATGTTATTATGTCTTTATATTTGGATGATAATATTGGGTCAAATATTCCGGATATAAGTTTTTTACCAAACTCACATCTGGTAGGGTTTAATTCTACACTACTTTTAAACCTTAATTTTCTTATATCTTCTATAAGCTTATTTATCCATACAAGGTGGTCTCTAATATATACTTTTAGCAAGCTTTCAGAATTTTTTATCACTCTTAGTTCATCTCTAACCCAGTTTTTATCTTCTATTACTAAGTTATTTAAATATCCATAGGAAAATATATTTTCTACAAATTCAAATATTTCTTCTATTTCATCTGCATTTTCACTACATGGTAATTTGCCACTTTTAAGAATAAATAGCTTCATTTTTGCACAAGTGTCATAGAAAAAAGAAAAAGGTAAGTTTTTTTCATAGAAATACCTACCAAGTTTAAATAGAATTCTCTTTGCTTCATTTTTGTTTTCATTTATTAAACTTAAAAATGTTTGATGTAAATCTTCTTCTATTTTTTTTAAAGGAAACTCTCTAAAAACGGAGTATGTGTAGTTATCGTTTAAGTATTCGTTAAAAACAAGTTCTAAAGCATCTTTTATATGCTTTTTATCAAACAAATTACTTAATTTGTTATATTTCATAATTAATTTTCTTCCATAATATGGCATTTACTTAATTTTTTCAATAATAATACTTGTTATTTCTTCTGTATTTACTTTTTTAGTTCCGGGAGACCAAAGGTCAGGGGTTCTGTATCCTTCGTTTAAAGCTTCTTCTATAGCATTTTCTATTTCTTTTTTAGCCTCAGGTAATTTACATGTAATTTCTAACATCATTGCAGCAGAAAGTATCATTGCTATTGGATTTGCTATCCCTTTCCCTGCTATGTCTGGTGCTGAACCATGAATTGGCTCATAAAATGCATATTTTTCTCCTATTGACGCAGATGGAAGCATTCCTAGAGAACCTGTTAAAGCTCCTGCTTCGTCTGAAATAATATCTCCAAATAAATTACCAGTTACAATTACATCAAAATCTTTAGGTCTTCTAACAAGTTGCATAGCAGCGTTGTCAACATACATATGTTCAAGTTCTACATCTTTGTAATCGTCTGCTACTTTACTTACAACTTCTCTCCATAAAGCACTAACTTCCAAAACATTTGCTTTATCTACACTTGTTAATTTTTTTCTTCTATTTCTTGCAAGGTCAAAAGCAAGTCTTGCAACTCTTTCTATTTCATATTCAGAGTAAACCATCGTATTAAATCCAACTTTTTGTCCGTTTTCTTCTTTTATACCTCTTGGTTCTCCAAAATATATTCCACCTGTTAACTCTCTAACAACAAGTAAATCAACACCTTTTATAAGATTGTCTTTTAGTGGAGAACTATCTATTAGTGCAGAGTAAGCTTTTCCCGGTCTTAAGTTTGCAAAAAGGTCTAGCTCCTTTCTTATTTTTAGTAGTCCTTTTTCTGGTCTTTTATCTGTTGGAAGATTATCCCATTTTTCTCCACCAACAGCTCCAAATAAAACAGCATCACTTTCTTTACAAAGTTTTAAAGTCTCTTCTGGTAGTGGGTCTCCTGTTTCATCTATTGCTGCCCCTCCAACAAGAGCTTCTTTAAATTCAAATTCGATGGCATATTTTTTACTAACTATATCTAAAATTTTCAGTGCAGATTGCATTATTTCAGGGCCAATCCCATCTCCAGGTAAAACTGCAATTTTAAATTTCTTTTTCAACTTAAACTCCTGACAAACCAAAGTGCAAAAGTTAATTTTTTTTACACTTTGGGCTGGGGTATTTGTATTCCGCCTTAAGTATCAACAGGCATTCCCCAGCAGGCGGTATTTTGCCTGTTGACTATATATCTTAAATATAAATATGCACTTATTAACTTTCCAAGAGTTTCTTGTAGTTTTGAGTATCTACATATAATCTGGTCTAAAATTGGAACTAAATCGTCATTTTCTAAAATAATTTTAACATTTTTCCTATCTAAGGGTAAATATCCAAAATCCTGTAGTTTTTTAAAGGCTTTTTGTAATTTTTCTAAATGTTTATTAGCTTCCTTCCTTATAGTAGTTCTTATACTTTAGGATATGTGGTTCCATTTTAGATTAAAACTCCTGTTTTTTTTGCAACATTTACTATATACCTTTGTCAAATCCTTTTACAATAACATCTGTCTTTTGCTCACCAATTTTAGTCTATTATATTGGAAAAATTTTATTACTTTCTTTTTTTTCTCTGTTTAAAGTATTTGTTTAACCATTTTAATGCTTTTTCTGGCTGGTTTATTAAATCTTCTTTACCATTTTTTATTAGAACTGCCTTTTGCTTTTCTGAAAGCTCATATGTTTTCATAGCCTCTTTTTTAGCTTTATTTATCCATTTTTTGATTTTTTCTTTATCTTCTAAAACATCTTCAGGAAGTTTTAAACCTGTTTTTTCTGCAAGGGATTTTGCATAAGCAATTTGCTTTTCTGAAGGTTTTGTTTCTTTATGCTGGTCAATAAATTTACTCAGTTCTTCGGGATTATTTAGAATGTTTGATATATCTTTACCATGTTTTTCTGCTAAATCTAGAGCATACTTTAGCATTTTTCGCGAAATCTTAGATTTTTCTCTGTTTGTAGATTTTTCGTATAATTCTTTTACAAACTCTTTCCAGTCTTTCTTGTTTTGTTCTACATAATCTAAAAATTCTTCCATTTTTCTAGTAAAGTCATAATCTATAACCCATTTATAATGGCTATCTAGATAGTCTATAAGCTCAAATGCTGATTGAGTTGGTTTCAAACTTCCCCCTTCTTTAAGAACATAGCCTCTATCCTTTATTGTTTTTATAATAGTTGCATATGTTGAAGGTCTTCCTATTCCAAGTTCTTCAAGTTTTTTTACTAAACTTCCAGAGGCACAGGCTGCCTCAACCCTTGTACAGGGGATGGGTGTTAAACCTGCATAGTCTGCAATGAGAGAGGAAAGCCAGTTACCGAAATAAAAGTTGTTGGTAAAGCTAAAGATACAGGTACAAAAATTAGATTCAAACCAGATCCAGAAATTTTCGAAGTTACTGAATTTAATTATGATACAGTAGCTCAAAGGCTTAGAGAGTTAGCCTTCTTAAATAAAGGAGTAAAACTCATATTAATAGATGAGAGAACTGGAAAGAAGGAAGAATTCTATTCTGAAGAAGGTATAAAAGGATTTGTTGCGCTCTTAAATAAAAACAAACCTGTTCTTCATGATATAATATATTACTCAGGAGAAAAGAATGGGATAATAGTTGAAGTAGCTCTACAATTCACAGATACTGAATTTGAAACTTTGTTTGCGTTTGCTAACAACATCCATACTGTTGAAGGAGGAACAC
>DTZN01000189.1 GCA_012961365.1 Hydrogenothermaceae bacterium | reverse complement strand
CTAAAAGAGCTTTTGCATCTGCTGGAATTTCAAAAGAGTAGTTTTTATCTAATGAAAAAGGATTAATTAAAGTAAATATTATTTCGCCTAGTTTTAAAATTAAAGATGGGGATACTGTTGAAATTGTAACATTTGTTGGTGGAGGTTAATATTGAACGAAGTCTTAAAGTCTTTAAGACCATATCCTATGGATGAGTTAAATAGGATAAAGGAAAATCTAAAAAAAGAAGGTAAAAAAATATATGACTTTGGAACAGGAGACCCTAAAGAGCCCACTCCAACGTTTATAAGAGAAGCAATAAAAAAAGCTATCCCAGAGATTAGCCAATATCCTACAGTAGCAGGAAAAAAACAATTAAGGGAATCTATAGCAAATTATATAAAAAGAAGATTTAATGTTTCAGTTAATCCTAATACTCAAATTATCCCTTCAAATGGTTCTAAAGAAGCAATATTTCATTTTCCCCTTGTTTTTATAGACCCAAAAGAAGAAAAAAATACAGTTATATTTGGAACTCCTGCTTACCCTGTTTATGAAAGAGGAGCATTATTTGCGAATGCAAATGTTTATCCAGTTCAATTAAAAGAAGAAGATAAATTTTTACTAAGATTAGATAAACTCCCTGAAGAAGTTCTAAAAAAAACAAAAATTGTTTGGATAAATTATCCTCATAATCCAACAGGAACAACGGCAGATAAAGGTTATTTACAAGAAATTTATAACATTTGCCAAGAATACGATATTATTTCATGTAGTGATGAATGTTATATAGACCTTTATTTTGAAGAAAAACCTATTTCAATGATAGAAATAGGAACAAAAAACGTTGTTGTTTTTCATTCTTTATCAAAAAGAAGTGGAATGACAGGCTATCGTAGTGGTTTTGTTGCTGGAGATGAGTATATCATTCAAACTTATAAAAAGTTTAGAACTTCTTTTGGAGTAGCAACTCCAGAATTTATTCAAGAAGGAGCAATAATTGCTTGGAAAGATGATAAACATGTAAAAGAAAGGAATGAAGTTTTTAAGAAAAAAAGAGATTTGTTTATAAAATTCTTTAACAAAATAGGTTTAGAGTATTTATACCCTAAAGCAACATTTTATTTTTGGATAAAAACTCCAAAAAATTGCGGAAAGAAATATATAAAAAAATTAATAGAAAACGGCATAATTGTTTCCATGGGAGAAAATTTTTGTTCAGGAATTGAAATAAAAGAAAATAAATGTAAAAGTGAGTATTTCAGAATAGCTTTAGTTCCTACTATTGATGAGTGTAAAGAAGCAATTATAGTTTGGGAAAAGGTTCATAATGAGATAGTAGGAGCATAAAGCCCCTTTTAATTATCTAGTTAAAAGATTTAAACTAAATTCTTTGTTGTTGTATAAATCAATTGAATAATTGTCCCAAAATACACAAGTGCCACCAGCTATAAATTTACCTCCACTTTCTGGGTCAACATATTCCGCAAAAAGTAAAGTTTCTTCTTCTAATTTAGATTCCGCTGTATCTTCTCCGTGAATAAGAGGTCTAACATTTGGACTAGTTGTTATTAAACTATCTGTGCAAGCTAACATAACCTTTTTGATATTATCAGGCATATTATAAATATCTGAAGTTGTTATAAGAAGATTGTCATTATCATAGTTATTTACATTATCAATGATAATGTCTCCGTTAAATTTAATTCCAAACCTTTCAGATAAAGTATTACAAGTATCTGCTATTCTATCTTCATTTTTATAATATGCGAAAATTCCAACAGTTTTTCCTTTTTTCACAAGCTCTTCAATAAAATCTACTTCTTCTGGCTTAAAAGGTATTTCTGGATAATTGAAAATAATAGTATCATAGTTAGCAAACTTCTCTATTTCATCAACTTCATCAATGTGTATATTTTCCTCTTTAGCGTATTTTTGAAGCTTAGAAAAGTAGTAATGGTCTGATATTATAAATTCTTGATGCGCAACACTCCAAGCAACTTTTCTCAAGGTTTTACCTCCATTTAGTTTTTTATCTAAATTATACACTAATTAGCAACTTCTACTCTATTTCTACCATTTTCCTTAGCTTTATATAAAGCCATATCTGCTCTTATTATAAATTCTTCTGGAGTTTCTCCATCTATATATTGGGCTACACCTAAACTAATAGTAACATTTTTCACAGTAGGGAACTGATGCTTTTCTACAGTCTGTCTTAGTTTTTCTGCCAAATTTAAAGCCCCATCTAAATCTGTTTCAGGAGCTAAAATTACAAATTCCTCTCCTCCCCATCTAGCAACAAAATCTGCTTTTCTAATTACACTTTTAATAATTTTTGCAAGTTCCTTTAAAACTTCATCTCCAACTTTATGCCCGTAGGTATCATTAATCCTTTTAAAATGGTCTATATCAAAGATAATTAAAGATAAAGGTCTCTTGTATCTTTTTGCCCTTTCGACTTCTTTCTTTAATACTTTATTAAATTTTCCTTTATTAAATAACCCTGTTAACCCAATGTTTTAGAGCGTGATTATTTGCCATTTAAAAACCTACCAATTCTTACTTAGTTTCTTCGAGAGCCATTTTAACAATGTTTGTCATATGGG
>DTZN01000188.1 GCA_012961365.1 Hydrogenothermaceae bacterium | reverse complement strand
ATTTAAAAATTTTGTATCAACTATTTTAGGTATCATTATCGCATCTTAGCCTTTTCTAGTTCTAATTTTAAATTTTCCATTTTATTAACAAATCCAATAAATATCCCTTTCATATCTTCTAAATACTTCCCTCCTTTTGAATAAATTTCTAATTCTTCATTAATAAGTCCATCTATTGCATTTTCAAGATTTTCTTCTTGCTCAAGTAAGAAAATTAAAGATTTTGTTTTTATTTCTTCTATCTTTGGCTTAAGAGCATCTAGTATTTGCTCTTTCCTTTCCTCTAAAAAATTTTCTAAAAATGAATGGTTAAATAAAAATGCATCAAGTAATGCAAATATTATTATAATCATTCCAAGAAATAAAACCATATAAAACATATCGTTTTCTGTAATGTAAAGCTCCATTAAACCAATTAAAGTTATAAACACCCCTCCTAAAAACATTGCTATAAATCTTACACTTGTTATATTATCAATAAATATATCTAATTTTGATTGGTAAATACCTTTATAATCAAAAAAGTCTTCTGGAATATCTGGGATATCAAAGTATATAACAGGATAAACATTTTCATAGTTATCTAAAAATACTTTTACTTCATCTAGTATTTTTTTCTTTTTTTCCTCAGGAATATCAAGCCTTTCTAAATATTCTTCTGTCTTTTTTAACATAGTATCCTTTAGAGAATACATAACTCCTGCTATATTTTCTAAAAGTTGTTCTTTTATAAAAGTATTTATATTTCCTTCAAAGGTTTTTATAAACAAAAAAATCTGTTTTGGATTTTTTAATGATTTTATCTTGTCAAGTTCTTCTCTAAAAATATTTATCTTGTCCTGTAAAATCCTTTTTACAGCTAAATTAAGATTTTCATGAATTTCTTTTCTATAGTCTAATATAAAATCTTTAAAAGGCTCAAATCCAGTTCTTTTCGATTGTATCTTTTTTTGAAAATCATCAATTTTTTTTATGATACTTTCAATCTGATTTTTTACTGTTATAAGAACATCTATCATTTCTTCTATTTTCTGATTAAATTGCTTTTTAAAACCTTTTTTTTGGGCTCTAATTGGAGTATTTATAAAATCAATCTTTGATTTAATGAAAAAATAAAGTTTTTCCAAATCATTTTTTGCAATATCTTTTAAAAAAGCATTTACTTCATCTTCTTCAGAAGATTCTTCTATTTCTCTAAGTCTTTCATCTATGTAATTTGCTATTTCCTCTAGAAGTTTAGACGTTTTATCTGCATAACCATACAGTGTTTTAAGCAATGAAACTGCAGAATTTTCCAAATCTTTATATCCCCTTTTTGAAAATTTTGCAAAAATTCAAAAATATTTACAATTTTATCTTCGTCAAAATATTATATTATTTTATTTTGAAAATTGGTATATAACTTGCATTAAACTAAAAAAAACTTAAATAAAGGTAAAGTTAGAAATGTTTTATTTAAATCAAAGAACTATTTATAAAAAAACAAGTATAAATGGTATAGGGCTACACTCTGGAGATTTTGTAAGTATTACATTAAAACCTGCTAAAGCTAATTCTGGAATTATTTTTATAAAAAATGGAGTAAAAATCCCTGCTCATATAAATTATGCGAAAGGTTTTGAATTTTCCACAACCATAGAAAATCAAGGTGAAAAAGTTCAAACTATAGAACATATAATGGCATCTTTATACCTTTTAGGAATAGATAATCTAATAATTGAAATAAATGGTGACGAAGTTCCTATACTAGATGGAAGTGCTAGTGAATTTATAAACTTGATAAAAAAAGTTGGTATTAAAACACTCAATGAAGAAAAAGTTTATGCTGTTTTAGAAAAGGATATTTATGTAGAAGATAAAGACAAGTTTATAGAAGCTTTTGTATCTGATGAACCAATTTTTACTTTTGAAGCTAAGTATAATAACCAGATAATAGGAAATAAAAGATTTACATTTAATCAGTTTAAAGATAATTATAATTTGGTTTCTCCTGCAAGAACTTACTGTTTTTATGAAGAAGTAGAATTTTTAAAGAGCCTTGGGCTTGCGAAAGGTGGTTCTTTAGAAAATGCAGTTGTTTTTAAAGAAGAAACTGTTTTAAATCCAGAAGGGTTAAGATTTGATAATGAACCTGTAAGGCATAAGCTTTTAGATTTAATTGGAGACCTATACCTACTTGGTTATCCTCTTATAGGGAACATACACTCCTTTAAAGGAGGACACGCATTAAATGCAAAATTTGTTAGAAAATTAATAGAAGAAAATGCATTTTCCTTAAAAAAAGCTAATGAAATTTCTTTAAGAAAAAATATTAAAGTAGCTTAACAACTTCCTCTATAGAAGGTTTTGTTGGAACAGAAAAGATTTTTATATAATCTTTTTCCAATTCTATTTTTGTTGTATTTCCTATTGGGATTACTTTTATCTTTGCTAATAAATCTTTATAATTTTGAAAGTTTTCTTTAAATCCTTTAAAAGTTGAAGGACTTGAAAAAAGAATATAGGTATCTTTGTTAATCAATTTCAAAAATTCATTTTTATTATCAGGAAAATTGGTTGTTGTTTCATATATAGGAATAACTGTTATGTTTGGTAAATCTATATTTTTTCCTTTTTTTGCTCTTAAAAATAAAAACTTTTTACCTTGTAAATTATTGTTGTATATATACTCTTTAATACCTTCTGCACTTTGTTTTTTAGGAATGATTATATTTGTAAATCCTAGGCTTTTTAAAAATTTTGCTGTCTTATCTCCAGTGGTTAAAACAGGTTTATTTTTATCCAAAATTTCTAGATTTTTAAAGTATTTCAATGTTTTTTTTGATGTAATTATTAAAAAATCATAATTTAATGGAACTTTTATATTTATATTTAAAGGATTTGTTTTAATTAAAGGTAAATGAAATATATTTATCCCTTTTTCACTAGCTAAAAGTTTTATATGCTCTTCTATTTCTTCTTCTCTTGTTATAACTAAATTCTTCATCTTTCAAAACCTGTTGGTATTAAAAAAACAAAATCAGTTTGTTTTAATATAAAATCATCTTTTGGATTTAAAATAACTTGTTTATTCCTCTCTACTGCTATAGGCAAGAAATGTTTTTTTCTAGCTGCTACTAACAATTCTCCAAAGGTTTCAAATTCCCCTATGTTAGACATTCTTACTTTTTTTATACCGCTTTCTTTATCTATTAATTCTTTTATTAAATTGGTAGCTCCAGGATTTAATATACTAGAAAATAAAATTTTACCTATTAATTGTCCATGAATTAAGACTTCTCTTACTTTCATTCTTTTTTTGAATATTTCTGCATCTTCATCTAGTAAAACTTCTACATATATGTTAGCTTTTGGATTAATGCTTGATATTACCATAGCAGCTAAAGCAGTTCTTGCATCTATATTCCTTTCGCTAAGACCTTCTTCTCTTTCTGCAACGATAATTACATCAGATGCTTTGTCAATAGATACATCTAAAAGTATATTGTCATGAACAAAATCTCCTTTTTTATAACCAATATAATCTGGAAGTTTTATACCAAAGTTTTCCCTTGGCACATTAGTTATTATCACTATACCTTTTTCCTTGTCTAATCCCATAGAAACCATCTGCTCTACAATTTCTTCTGCTGTTTCGTTCCATCCACAAATAACTATATGATTTTCAAGGGTTTCCAATTTTAAATCTCCTCCTTTTATACTCATTAATCTACTTACCAAAGCTGCTGAAAATGTTCCTGTTAAAGATGCCACTAGTATCATACCTCCCCCTATCATAACTGCTGTTAAAAACTTTCCATGTTCTGTAATAGGGGTTATATCTCCATATCCCACTGTAGAGACAGTTACAATTCCCCAGTAAATAGCATTCCACATATCAGTAAAAGTTTCATTACCTGCATTATATTCAATTACATATACAACTAGTGAAAAACCAATTATCCATGTAGTTAAGGCAAGAAGTATAAACGTAAAAAGTAAAGATTGTTCTTGAAGAGCTAAAAGTAAGCTTTTTATCGCTCCTCCATATCTTATTACTTTTAAAATTTTAAGAAGTCTTAAAACTTTAAAAGCCCTTAATGGTCTAAATATAGGAAGAATTGCTATTAAATCTATAACTGCATAAGGAGTTAACATCCATTTTATTTTAGGTTTTAAAGCTTCTATAAATCCATTAAAAACTCTAGATGGTAAACTTTTAAAAGGATACTTATAAAACCCTTTTTTAAAATCGTAGCTAAAATTAGATATAACCCACCATCTAAGAATATACTCAACAATAAAGAACCATAAAACCACATATTCATACTCTGTTAAATAAGCATCTAAATCAGGAGGTAGTTTAGCATTCCAGTTTGGAATAATATCAAAAAGTATAGCTATAGAAGAAGTTATTACTAAAAATAATGCTGCTATATCGTATAGCTGTTTATAAGGACTTGTTTCGTTTTCTAAAATATTGTATAAAGTAAACTTAATAAATTTTATATACCCATATAATCTTCTTTTTTCTTTATATTTAAATTCTTTTTTTTTCAGTTTTATATCTCCTGTATATTTTCTTTATCAAATAAAACCATAAAAAGCCTGTCCACTCCTAAAGATGCTCCACTACAATCAGGTAAATATTTTAAGGTATTTAGAAACTGTTTATCTATTTCGTAGAGTTCTCCTGTTTCAAGATGTTTTCGTTTAATATCTTCTAAAAACCTTCTTTCTTGCTCTTTTGGATCTGTAAGCTCAAAGTATCCATTTACTAATTCTAAACCATTTATATAAACTTCAAATCTTTTTCCTTTTCCATTTTCTATTTTAGCCATTGCAGAAAATTGTGGTGGATAATTATAAATAAATGTTAAACTATCCTTTCCTAAATTAGGCTCCACATAAAATGCGTAAATTCTAAAAAATGCCTCTTCATATGGAATTTCTTTTTTTAGATTTTCTTTTTTTCTTAAAAAATCTATCATTTTTGGATAGTCCTCGCTATAAATCCCTGTAAATTTATAAAATGCTTCATCTACAGTTATTTTTTCTGATTTTAAAAGGTTAAATGTTTTTCTCTTATAATGTAATAATGGTTTTTTATAAATAGAAATTGCTGTTTGAATAAATATATTTTGAGTATCTTCCATTAAATCTTCTAGATTGTATCCAATCCTATACCATTCAAGCATTGTAAATTCTATTTTATGTTTTTTAGACCCTTCAAAATTTCTAAAGACTTTAGATATTTGATAGATATCTGTTTTATATTTTGCTAGTAGTTTTTTCATTTGAAGCTCTGGAGATGTATGAAGATAGTAAGTTTTTTCTTCTCCACTAGAATTTATTGCTTTTAGTTTTAGGGGATATATGTTGTTATCTAAATTTGGATATTCTTGAAGAATATCTGTAAAAACCTCTACTGCTCCTGTTTCATCAAAGTAATTTCTTATCGCTTTTATTACTTTTGATTTTTTAAAAATTAAATCATTTTGTTTTTTGTAATCTAAAGGCTTCATTTACACCTTTTACAGTTTTTATTGCAGAAAGAACCTTATCTAAATGATCTTTATTCTTAATAGATATTATAAAATCGTTTATAGCTTTTCCATCTGCTCTTATTCTTATATTAGCATTTGATATGTTAGATTTTTGAGAAGCTATAGCAGATGAAACTTCTGCTAAAAGTCCTGGTCTATTTTCTGATATTACTCTAAGGGCGGCATTATAAAAAGCTTCTGATAAATCTTCTCTCCATTTTATATCAACTTTTTTTTCTGGGTGTTCCTTTAATATATTTTTTACATTTGGGCAATCTTTTATGTGTATAGTTATTCCTTTACCTTTTGTAATAATTCCTGTTATTTCATCTCCCGGAATAGGTTTACAACACTTTGCAGT
>DTZN01000187.1 GCA_012961365.1 Hydrogenothermaceae bacterium | reverse complement strand
TTTAGTAGCAGATAATTTTTTAAGGAATATTGCAAAATCTTCAGATAGTTTAAAAGAGTTTGAAAAAATAGCAAAAACTGCAGACCAGACAGCACAGCTTAACAAAACCACTCAAAGCATAAAAAAAGTATCAGATACAGCAAACAAGACTATACCTGTTTTTCAAAAGCTAAAAAACACAATAAAAAATACATTTGACGCACAGCAAATTAAAGAATTTAGCAAAAGAATAGAAGACATTTCAGAAAAGTTTGACGATGTAGCATTAAAGGCAGGAACTATAGGAGTAGGAATAACAGGAGCATTTTCAAAGGCTATAACTCCCGCTGCAGAATTTGAGGCAAGACTTGCAGAAGTTTCAACTCTTACAAATATGAGTTTTGAGCAGTTTAAAAAGATGTATAGTTCTAAACTCCTTGCAATATCTACAAAACTTGGAGAAGATGTAAATGTAGTTACAAAAGCGTTTTACGATGCAATATCTTCAGGATTTTCACCGGAACAGGCGCTAAAAATAATAGAGCAGGCAGGAAAAGCAGCAATTGGTGGCGTTTCAGATATAGCAACAGCAAACAACACCTTAATTACAGTTGCTAAGGCATGGTCTAAAGATGGAATGACATTAACGCAAATTTCAGATTATCTATTTAAAACTATTGCAAAAGGTAGAACCACATTTCCAGAACTTGCAAGAAACATTGGTGGTGTTGCATCTTCAATTGCAGCTGCAGGAATAAAATTTAAGGAATTTTCTGCATTTGTAGCTGCAGCAACAGCACAAGGGCTTGATACCAACCAGACAATGACATCTCTAAGGGCAGTGGTTGACTCATTAGTTGCTCCAACCGGACAGGCAGAAAAGGTTATAGCAAGATTGGGACTAACAATAAACCAGCAAACATTGAAAAGTAAAGGTTTATTTGGAACATTAAAAGAAATATACGATAGAATGAATGAGCTTGGGTTATCTGAAGCACAAAAGGCTAAATACTTAGCTACTATATTTGGAAGCGTAGAAGCAAGAAAGATTGTAAATTTGTTTATGGCGAAACCAGAGGAATTTGAAAAATCAGTTAAACAATTCCAGTCAGTAGGAGGAGAAACAGAGCAAGCATTTCAAAAGATGAACCAAGGAGCATTAGATGCATTGCAAGATTTACAAAATGCATTTAAAAACACTGCAATAGTTTTTGGAAATCTATTTTTACCAGTAATAGGAGATATAGCAAACAAAATAGGAGATTTTGTAATAAAACTTCAAGAATTTATAAACAACCATCAAGAAGCAGCTAAATGGATAGGCTATGTAGTAGGTGGACTTGGATTATTTGCAACTGCTGTTGCATCTTCAGCACTTGTATTGTCATTTTTCTTAAAGACTGCATCTTTTATAACTGCAACTTACGGACAGATTTTGACACCTTTTGTGTTTGTTAAAAACAAAATAACCGATATAATTGTCTTTTCTAAAAACAAGTGGAAAGATTTAAACAATATCTTTAACCAAAGAGGAGGTTTTACAAACTGGCTTGATTTCCAGCTTCTAAAAATAAAATACAGATTTTTAGACACAGTATCATCAGCAAAACAGCTTGCAAGTATAAATTTTACAAACTTTATAAACGCTTTAAAAAGTATGCCATCAAATATACATAAAGTGTCTTTATATACTTTCACTTGGGCAAAAGCAAACCTGTTTACACTTGCAGGATTAAAAAGATTATCCTTTGCAATGTTTAGCACACTTGCAAATGCTTTAAAATCTGCAGTTTTAGGATTTAGAGCCCTAACTCTTGCTATGCTTACAAATCCAATATTTTTAATAGGAACCGCTTTTGCAGTTGTAGCACTTCTTATTTATAAGTATTGGAAACCAATAGCGAACTTTTTCAAAGGAATATTTATAGGAATAAAACAAGGACTTGAACCTATTATCCCAGCAGTAAAAGAAACAGCAAAAGCATTTGCACCACTTTTAAGTTTATTTTCACCAATAGTAAATCTTGCAAAAGCAATATACAGCCTTATAAAACCAGTAGATGATACAGGAAATTCTGCACTAAATATGGGAATAAAATTCGGACAGGCTATTGGTAAAATAATATCGCTGATAATAAAAATTCCACTTTATCTTTTAAAACTTCCAATGGAAATGTTTAAAGCAGGACAAAAAATTGTTGACTCAATAATAAGTGGAATAAAAAGCAGAATTACTGCAATAGGAAATGCAATGAAAGGACTTGGACAAAAAATAAGAAACTTCCTACCTTTTTCACCTGCCAAAGAAGGGCCACTATCAGATATACACCTTACAGGTATAAGACTTATCCAAACAATAGCTCAAGGAATAAAAGAAGACCCTCTTATTTCAAGAATAAGCACAGTTCTTACAAAAGCAAAAGGATTGTTAAACATATCACCTATAGGCTTTTTAACAAAACAAATAACAAATATAATTGCACCAAAACCTATAAAACCACCTATAACTAATACAACTAATAAGAGAGCAGATATAAAAATAACTATAAATCCAACAATTAATATAAATGGCAATGTGGATAGAAAAACTGCAGAACTTATTGCAATAAGAACAGCAGAAGAAACAGAAAAGGCTATAAATAAAGTTTTGGAAGAAAAAATGAGGCTCATCTATGGATTATAAAATACATATCACATCTTACGGAGAATGTTGGGACGAAATAGCAAAAAAATATTATGGCGATGAAAAATTAATGACCATTTTACTGAAAGAAAACCCAGAATACAGAAATTACGAAAAACTGCCAGCAAACATAAGAATAAAAGTTCCTACATTAGAAGAAAAAACACTTACAGAGGAAAAACTGCCAATATGGAAGCGCCAGTAATACCAGATTTTGTTTTATATTTTGAAGGAAAAGATATAACAAAAGATTTAAGGCCATATATTTTGGAAATAAGATACACTGATAATGTATCAGCTGTTGACGACTTATCTATAGTTTTAGATAACAGCAATAAAGAATTTACAAATGCTTCATTTCCAACTCCAGATTTAGAAATAAAACTTTACATAAAACATTTAAAAACAGGAGAATATATTTACTGCGGAACATTCAAAAGAGATAACCTCAAAAGAAAACTCTATACAGCAACAATAAAAGCTTTATCAATTGTAAAAAAATCAACAATAAAAACTACAAAGAAAAACAGAACTTTCCAAAACACAAGCCTATCTCAAATAGTTTCACAAATAGCAACAGAAAACAGTCTTACACCAGTAATAAAACAAACAGAAGACCTACAAATAAAAAACATACTCCAGCAAAACGAAACAGATAGTCAGTTTATAGAAAAACTTGCAAAAAAATACGGATATTTTCAAAAAATAACACCAGATAAGCTATTCTTCATACAGCAAGAAGAACCTGAAAACCAAGAGCCTATAGAAACGTTTAAAGAAACTGACCTTATAGACTGCGATTTGGACGATAATACTGCAAAGATTTACAAAGGAGCTATAGTTTACTATCACGACCCAAAAGAAAACAAAGATTTCAAATACGAATACATAGACCCGAACATTGAAATAGGAGAAATCCTGAAGATAAACCAGAAAGTAGAAAACACAGAAGAAGCAAAAAAAACTTGCCATATCAATGCTAAAACAAAAAAACAAATTTAAACAATCAGGAAGCATAACAGTTGAAGGCAATCCCTTGCTTGTAGCAGGAGCAACAATAGAACTTGATTTAGGAGATAAATTTTCTGGTAAATACTTTATAGAAAGCTCTACACATACAATAGGACAACAAGGATACACAACCACACTACAAATAAGAATTGCAGAAAATATTTAAAGTGTCCAAAAAAAGTGGGACACTTTCCAATTTTTATGGGACACTTAGAAAATATATTTTCTGCATAAGCAAGTAATATC
>DTZN01000186.1 GCA_012961365.1 Hydrogenothermaceae bacterium | reverse complement strand
TCAACCAACAAGTGCAATACCAGTTAGAATAGAGAGTTAACTTATTAAAATTAACAAATATTTTGGTAGAGAGATAGTATAATGAGAGAAGTTATTAGGAGGTGATAAATGGATGTATTAATAAGGTTTTCAGAAAAAGGTGGCTTTTTTAGTTATGCTGATGTGGAAGATTATTTTAAAACGCAACTATTAAAGCAAGATAATTACTTCTATATTGGTTCAAATATGAAACAAATTAAAAAAAATGATTACTTTTATTTTTCCTATAAAGGTCAAATTATTGTAAAAGCAAAATATTTGGGTATCACTCAAAAGAGAGAAGCCGATTTCCCATTTGGGTATCAAGTATCAGACATTACAATCTTTAATCCAATAGAAATCGATAATAATTTATTTAAAGGACAAAGCTCATTTTTCTATATTAATACTAAAGAAAAAAAGAAAGAGATAATAAAGCTTGAAAAAGCAATTGATTCACATATTAAAAGACGAGAATATATATCAGCATTAGAAGTTAATAACTTTACACTCTTTGATAAAATGAAGTTAGAATTTGCTGAAGGAATCAATGTTTTTATAGGAGAAAATGGGACAGGTAAAAGTCAAATTTTAAAACTACTTTATACCTTGACCACTGCTAACAATACTTTTTATAAAAAAAATACAAATAAAGAAACTTATTTAAGTGAATTAATTGTAGAAACTATCGAGAATGTATTTAAAGGGAAACGGATACAAAACTTGATTTCTTTCAATTTTAATAGAAATGAGAGTGATATCAATATGAACTTTTCTAACTATAATATTGATTTTTCTATTACAGCACATACCTCGTCACAAGTCAAAATAAATAAGTTTTCGACTAATGGTTCTCCTCAAAAAATTCTTTTCATACCTGCAAAAGAGATATTGTCAAACTTTAAGGGCTTTAGAAACTTATGGGAAGAATATCTAATACCTTTTGACAAAACATTTTATGATTTAGTTAAAGCATTAGATAGACCTTTATTAAAAGATACATCGAATATCAGAAAAATGAATAATGCTTTAGAAGATATACTAAATGGTGAAATCATTCAAGAGAATGGAGAATTCTTATTAAAAAGAAATAAAGATGGAAAAAAAATATTTAGTGCCATGATGGCTGAAGGATTAAGAAAGATTGGAACACTATCTTATCTCCTAAAAAACAACTCTTTGAGTAATGAAAGTATTTTAATTTGGGATGAACCTGAAGCTAATTTAAATCCAAGAACAATACAGGAAATAGCAAAACTATTAATAGCGTTACAGAAATTTGGCATTCAAATCTTTATTGCAACACACAGTCTATTTTTAATTAAAGAAATAGAGATTTTGAAAAAAGATGAAAGTAATGTTAAATATTTTGGATTTGGATTTGATGAAAATCATAATTTGAGAGTTTCCCAAAATAAAGAGTTTGATTATTTAGATGATTTAATAATCTTAGATGAAGAAATAGCACAAAGTGATAGATTTATGAGAGAAATCAAATGATTATGAAAGAAGGAAATTTAAAATTTGATTTTCCAACATTTTTTAATGTTATTAAGTTTGATGATAGCATTTACTATCGTAATCATTTTGAAAAAATCCAACAAGATATAAAAGCTATAGATATATTGGCTATTAATAATCATGAAAACTATATGATAGAAGTAAAAGATTATACCCAT
>DTZN01000185.1 GCA_012961365.1 Hydrogenothermaceae bacterium | reverse complement strand
TGAGGCAAAAGGGAATTTCAAGAATTGTTTTTCTCCAAATTTAGGAGTAAATGCTAGGCTTTTAACAGAATACAAAAGCTGGCAGTTTTATAATGAACTTGTTTTTAAGGATAAATATTCTATACATGGTAGAGAAATTCCTGCAACTTTTAATTACACATTTGGAATATCTAAAAGTCTAAAAAATGGATGGAAATTAAGATTAAAAGGAGAAAATGTATTTAATAACAGTGCAAAAATTGTATATAAACCTATTTCAGGTTCTCCTATAGAATATCAAGCGTTTGATAGGAGATTTTTATTAACATTAGAAAAGGTTTTCTAAAATGCAGAAAGTATATTTAATTTTAGGAGTTTATATAAATCTTTTTATTTCAACATTATCTTATTCATTTGCTTATGACCTTTCACTTGCTGACCGATATGAAATATCAATAATCGAAAGATTAATTATAGATAGTGTGCAAAAGGAAAATCCTTATGTATATGTATACTCAGAAAATAAAAATAAAAAAAAATTTTTTAAACAAAAAATAAAAAAATTTGCAAAAAATATAAAGTTAACCTCGAAATTGCATAAAGCAGATTTCATAATAGTTTTAGACATGAAAAAAAGAAAAATTTTAAAAAAACCTGCGTTAGCATTAGATTTTGAAGCTGTAAGATATTGTTTAAATTGTATTGGTGTATTTTCATGGAAAAATGGAAGACCTAATTTAACATTATTTAAGGAAAATTTAGAAAAGCTTATGATAAAACTTCCAGAAGAATATAGCTACTTTATAGAGTAAGTAGTGATGATTTTAAAAGAAGAAAAAAAGAATATCATTTTTATAATTTTTCTATTTATTTTTCTCATGATTTATCTTTATATATATACATTTATACCTAAAGAAGAAATAAAACTTCGTGATAAAATAATACAATACTCGACAAAAACGTCTATAGATGTAATAAAAAAAGTAATTTTATTTATATTAGAAGATAATAATGCTTCTCTTTCTTATTTATTTAAAGACAAAACCATAAGGAGAAAGATAACAAAAGTTCTAAATACATTTAGAACTGGAAAAATTAAATATATATTTATAATATATAAAGATAAAAATAAGTATAGATATTTAATAGACACTGAATCCTCTGTAGATAGTTATAAAACTCTATTTATCCCTTTTGAAAATGAATTAAAAACCTTGAAATATATAGAAAAAACCCAAAAAGAAATATATACAATAAATTCACAATTAAAAACTTTAGGAATAACCTATTATATACCTTTGAGGGATAAAAACACATTAAAAGCTATTCTAGTTATAGATTTTTCATTTGAAACCTTAGAAGAAATAAACATTATTGTAAATAATGTAAAGCAGGCAATTCTAATTTTAATGTTATTTACATTCATTCTTATCATTATAAGTATATTTATGGTCATTAGACTGTTCTTTATTAGAAGAAAAATATTTGAAGACTCTCTAACAAAGGTTTATAACAGAAAATATTTAGGAGAAATAGAAAATTCTATAGATTTAAAAGACTATATAGTAGCAATAGTAGATATAGACTTTTTTAAACATATAAATGATACATATGGGCATAAAGTAGGAGACGAAATACTAAAACAATTTGCACAGCTTTTAAAGAAAAATCTAAGGCAAGAGGATATTATTATTAGATATGGTGGAGAAGAGTTCTTAATATTATTAAAAAAGGATAGAAATTTCAATAATAAAAAAGCTTTTGCAATATTAGAAAGGTTAATGAATGCTATAAGAAGTATTAATTTTAATAATTTAAAAATAACTGCATCTTTTGGTGTAAATTTAGATACTGATAAAGCGAGAAACCTAAGTGATGCTATAAAAAAAGCAGATTTAGCTCTTTACAAAGCTAAAAGGGAAGGAAGGGATAAAATAGAAATATATACAGAAAAAAAAGATGAAGAAATTTCCATTTCTGAGTTAAAAGATATTATAGAAAAAGACCAGTTTACATTTTACTTTCAACCTGTTGTTAACTTAAAAACAAAAAAAGTTTTATATTACGAATCCCTATTAAGATTTAAATTTCAAAATAGCATAGTTCCACCATTTAAATATTTAGAAATGATAAAAGGAACATTTTTATACTCTAAACTTTCAAAAAAAATTATTGAGAAAAACATAGAAATTTTAAAAGAAAACCCTCAGTTAAAAACGAGTATAAATTTATCACCTGTTGATTTAATAAATGATGCAACAGTATTAATTTTGCTAAAAGAAGGTAAAAATATAATTGAAAGATTAAAAATAGAGATAATAGAAACTGAAGATATAAAAGATTATGAAAAATTAAAAATAAATGTTTCAAAATTAAAATCTATAGGTTATGAAATAGCATTAGATGACTTTGGAAAAGGATATATAAATTTCTTTTATTTAACAGAAATCCCTGCAGATTATATAAAAATTGATGGAAGTATAATCAGGAATATCCATAAAACTAAAGAACATTATGTATTATGTAAACATATAGCAAACTTTGCCAAAGAAATGAACATAAAAGTTGTTGCAGAATTTGTTGAAAATGAGGAAATAGTTCAGAAACTTTTAGAAATTGGGATAGAGTATGGACAAGGTTATTACTTTCATAATCCAAGACCATTAACAGAAATTATTCAAGATTAAATAACATGAAGATTTAACCAATCTTTATAATATTTTTGTATGAAAGGCTAAGGTAATAAAAGGAGGATACAGATTGACATTAAAAGAATTTATAATTCCTGCAGTTGATATTAAAGAAGGAAAAGCCGTTAGATTATTTAAGGGAAACCCAAATGCAGTTAAGGTCTATGGAGAAAATCCTATAGATATGGCAAAAATTTGGGAAGAAAAAGGAGCAAAAAGACTTCATATTGTAGATTTAGATGGGGCTTTTGAAGGAAAACCTAAAAATTATAAAATAGTAGAAAGTATAGTAAAAAATTTATCTATTCCTATTGAGTTTGGAGGAGGACTTAGAAGTTTTGAAGCAGTAAAACATATCCTCGAAATAGGAGCAGAAAAAGTAGTAATTGGAAGTTTAGCTTACCAAAATCAAAATGAATTTGAGAAAATTGTTTCTTATTTTCCTAATAAGGTTATTCTAGGAATAGATGCAAAAGATGGGAAAGTTGCAATAAAAGGCTGGTTAGAAAAAGTCCAATATACTCCCTTAGAATTTGCCAAAAAGTTTGAAAATTATCCTATTTATGGATATTTATATACAGATGTAAACAGAGATGGAGCTTTAGTTGGTCCAAACGTAGAAGGAACTAAATACTTAGCAGAAAATCTAACTAAACCAATTGTAGCATCAGGTGGAGTTTCAAATATTGAAGATGTAAAAAAGTTATTTGAAATATCAAAAGTGGGAATAGATGGAGTTGTGGTAGGAAAAGCGTTATATGAAGGGAAAATAAAACTAGAAGAGATAAACTAGATTGGAGGATTAAATATGCAACCTATAAACACAGAAAAAGCACCAAAAGCAATTGGACCATATTCCCAAGCTATTAAATATGAAAATTTAATATTTATATCAGGACAGATTGCAATAGACCCAAATACTCAAGAATTCATAGGAGGAGATATAGAAATTCAAACTAAAAGAGTAATGGAAAATATAAAAGCTATTTTAGAAGAGGCAGGATTAAATTTTAATCATGTAATAAAAACTACTATATATCTAAAAAATCTTGAAGATTTTAACAAAGTAAACAAAATATACAGAGAATACTTTGTAGAGCATAAACCAGCAAGAGCCACTGTAGAAGTTTCAAACTTACCAAAAGGAGCTTTAGTAGAAATAGAAGCAATAGCAGGTATATGAAAGGAGGAAACAATTTTGAAAAAGTCTCATAGGAATGAAAAAATAAACAATGCACTAAAACAGGCAATAAGTGAAATTATACAAGAAGAAATTATGGAGTTTTCTTCAGATAATTTTATTACTGTTATGTATGTTATTGCATCTCCAGATTTGAATAAAGCTGATGTTTATATATCTTCATTAAAAGATTTAGATAAAGTTGTTGAACTGTTAAATAAAAGGGCACCATATATAAGACATTTACTAAGCAAAAAAATTAAAGGGTTAAGAAGATTACCAAAGCTTAAGTTTATCCCTGATGAATATAAATTAATTTAGGAGAAGATATATGAAAAAGAAAATATTGATAGGTTTAGTTATTTTTATTGTTTTACTTGTAGTTATAAACTCTATAACTTATTCTAATAAGCCTAAAATTGCCCTTATAAATATAAAAGGAGTAATTTCAAAGTATACAGATGTTCTAAAGTATTTATCTTTAGCAGAAAAAGATACCTCTGTGAAAGCAGTTGTAATAAATGTTGATTCTCCCGGGGGAGCTGTTGGAGCTTCTCAAGAAATATACAGAGCTATAGAAAGAATAAGAAATAAAAAACCAGTTATTGTTTCTATGGGAAATGTAGCTGCATCAGGAGGATACTATATTTCTGCTCCTGCAAATGTAATATTTGCAAATCCTGGAACTATTACAGGAAGTATAGGTGTTATAGTTCAACATGTGGATTTAACAAAAATTATGGATAAAATAGGTCTAAAAATAGAAAACATAAAAAGTGGTAAGAATAAAGATATTTTATATCCCAATAACAAACTAACTCCCCAACAGAGAAAACTTATCAAAGATACAGTTTTAGATGTTTACAACCAATTTATAGATGCAATTGTTAAGTATAGAAAAATATCAAAAAATAAACTTTTAAAAATTGCAGATGGAAGAATTTTTTCTGGAAATCAAGCTAGGAAACTTGGACTTGTAGACAAAATAGGAAATTTACAAGATGCAATAGAGGAAGCAAGAAAGTTAATAGGAAAAGAGGGTAAAGAAGCTATCATAGTTCCATTTGAAAAACAAAAAACAATAATAGAAAGATTAATTGGCTCAGAAATACATTTAAATACATTTTTAGCACCTACTGGTATTTATTATCTAATGAAGCTGTGATAAAAGTCATACCCATAAGTTAGATTTAAGATAAGATTATATGCAAAACTTTTTTGGAGGTATTTAAAATGCAAACATCAGAAAACCTTGTAACGGTAACGGAAACTGCTGTTGCGGAAATCAAGAAAATAGCACAAGAACAAGGAATTGAAAATCCAATTCTTAGAATAAGAGTAGTTCCTGGTGGATGCTCTGGTTTCCAATATGCAATGGGATTTGACGAAGAAGTTGGAGAAAACGATGCAGTAACAGAAGTTGATGGTGTAAAAGTTGTAATAGATGAATTTTCTGCTCCATACATGAAAGGAGCTGTTATTGACTACGTAACAGATTTTATGGGTGGTGGATTTACTATTAAAAATCCTAACGCTACTGGCTCTTGCGGTTGCGGAAGTTCATTCTCTTGCGGTTAATATAAATTTATACAGTCATTGACCCCCTTTTGTGGGGGTTTTTAAATTAGCAAAAGTTCAAAAATAAAATAGCTAATACCAAAAATATACTGCCAAGTCTAAGAACCCTAATAACTTTCATATATATTAAATCCTATTGCCATAAATTTAATTGGTTGCTATATTTATAAGCCAAGTTAGTTTTTTAGGAGGTTTTTTCAAATGGCTTTGGATTTAGAAAAGATTAGACAATCTCTTGTTCAAAAAAGGGAGGAGT
>DTZN01000184.1 GCA_012961365.1 Hydrogenothermaceae bacterium | reverse complement strand
TCAACAATTCTTGTTAAAGCTTGGGTTGTTTGCTGGGTTGTTCCCCCTGATAAAGGAGGAGGTTGAGAAATAATAGGTTTTTTTACTACTTCTACATAAATATTCCCGTGGGATACATATATAGGAGTTTCAAGCACTATATCTCCACTCATTATAACTGTTCCAGTTCTTTCATCTATAACAATAACAGGTTCATTTTCAAGCTCAATTTCCAAATTTAAAACTTTAGATAAAAATTTAACTTTGTCTTCATTACTTGGAATATCTACCTTTACTGTTGATGGGTCTATAGCTTTTGCTATACTTTTATTAAAATAATTGTTTATCGCATTTTCTATTTTGTTAGCTATATTAAAATCTGGCTTTTTCAAAGTTAAAGTTAAAGTGTTTAGTTTATCAAAAGAAAATGGTAAATCTCTCTCTACTATACCACCGTTTACTACTATTCCTGATGTAGGAAAGTTCTTTTGAATTTTCCCACCTTTATTAGACTCTGTTATACCACCTCCTGTTGAAACTGGACCTTGGGCAAAAGCGTAAACTTTTCCATCAGGTCCCCTTAAAGGTGTTCTTATTAAAACACCATTTGCAATATCTTTTGCATCTCCTAAAGAACTTACATGCACATCAAATCTCATTCCATTTTTTGCAAAAGGTGGAAGTGAAGCAGTAACTATTACTGCTGCCGCGTTTCTTGTTCTAACTTGATTTGGGTCAATATAAACCCCCATTTTTCGTAGCATATTGGCAATACTAAGAAGTGTATATCTACTTGTAGTTCCATCACCAGTTCCGTTTAATCCAACTACTATGCCATATCCAACAAGGAAGTTATTTCTAGCACCTACTATATTTACTTCTGTTTTTATTTTTACCTTAGAAGCACTAAATGATAAATTCCATATTAATAAGCTAATCAGCAAAATTTTTAGGTATTTCATTTTTAAAATGGCCATATTTTAGTAAACAATCTATAAAGCCAACCTGGTCTTTGGTGGTCTGCAATAAAACCCTTACCATTATACTCAACATACATGTCAGAAATTCTCGTAGATTCTACAGAGTTATCCTGCTCTATATAAGTGGGCTTTACTATACCAGAAATCCTGATGATTTGCATATCTTCATTTATTCTTATAATTTTCTTACCAACTACAAATAAATTTCCATTTGGATAAACTTTAACCACTCTAGCTGTTATCTTTGCAATTAATCTTGCTGACCTTCGTGTATTACCTTGTGATTTAAATGCGTCTTTTGAATTGTTTTGAATACCTGCTATAGGTGTATTTTCTATTACAGGTTTACCTAAAAATGTAGGTGTTGGAAAATCATAGTTCATAAAACTATCCCTTGAAGCAGCACTTTGCATACTTCCTTGAGCTTGGGCATCTTCAACAATTTTTATAGTAATAGTATCTCCAACTTTATATGCCTTATCATCTGAAAATAAGTTATCATATCCAGAGTATAATGAACCAGGAGCAGGCTTTGGCTCTTCATCTATAATTTCTGGAGGTTTCGGGTCAAAAGGTCTCATATTTAGCTTTTTTTCTCCACAAGAAAAGCTAAATATATAAGCTCCTATTAATAATCCCCAGATAAAAATTCTACTTTGTTTATTCCAATTACTTTGCATTGTATAACCTTTCCTGAAGATATATTTTTAACTTTAATAATTTGTCCTTTTTCCCCATTTTCCAATGCTCTTCCAAGCAACTCAATTTTAAAGTTTCCCTTTTTATAAAGAACCTTTACACTACTATTTTTTCGAACTAAATACTCTTTTTCTAAATCTCTAAAACTTATAGGTTCATCTTTTTTAATACTTCGTTTTAATTTTTTTCCTAGTACTAAATCTATTTTATCAATATATCCTTTTTTTCTTTTAGGTTTTATATAAGATATTTTCACGTCTTTAGGTTTTACTATATGCCCCTTAGGAAGAGGATAATTTGCAACAACTGCTTTTATTATCTGTGAATATTTTACACTTGCGGATATTTCTTTATTTAAGTTTGGAAATATAATTGATAAATAAATATAAGAACTTGTTTTTCCTTTTTCTTTTATTATTATTTTCGGTTTTCCAATTACATTTATAGAAATATTTCTAATACTAATATTTTCAATTTCAATATTTGGGTAAGATTTTTTTGTATAATTTCTAATAAGCTTTTCTAAAAAGACTTTATCTATAGTAGTTTTTTTTAGAACAACTATGGTTTTTTTTCCGTAAATTGTAGTTTGTGATAAATCTATAAAATTTTCTTTTAGTTTTTCAAGTATATCTTCCTTTGTGATTACACCTTTGTCATGTATTTTTTTTACTGTTATGGAAGATAGATATTTCTTTAAATTTTGATTTTTAGCTTTAATATCTGCAATATCCGAAAGCTTAACTTCATATTTAGAAAGGTAAACTATTTCTTTTAAATAAATTTTTACTTGCGCACCTAAAGAAATTTTTGTAAAAAAAAGCAAAATCAGAAAAATTTTTATAAAAGCTTGCATAATATTTAATTTAGTATCATATTAGTCTATCCTTTAAGAGTTGTAACTGTTCTAAGCATTTCATCAGCGGTAGTTATACCTTTTGAGTTAATTTCATAAGCCCTTTGAGCAACAATCAAATTCACCATTTCATCAACAATATTTACATTTGAAGCTTCTAAAAACCCTTGAGCTATTTTACCAAAACCATCTGTGTTTGGAACTCCTTCTATAGGTTCTCCTGATGCATCTGTTTGTTTGTATAAATTCTGTCCTATTGCTTGTAATCCAGCTGGATTTATAAATCTATACAATCTTATATCAGTTAACTCTTCTGTTGTTTGAACTCCACCTTCATTCCTAACTGCGTAAACTTTTCCATTTTCGCTTATATTTATACTTAAAAGTGTTTCTGGAGCATTTATCTGTATATTAGGAAGAAGTCTATATCCTTCTGGAGTAACAATATAACCATCTTGGTCTATCTGGAAATTCCCAGCTCTCGTATAAGCCTCTCCACCACCAGGAAGTTCTATCCTAAAAAATCCTTCCCCTTGAATAGCAAGGTCTAAAGGTCTATCTGTTTTTATTAAACTTCCTTGTGTAAAAGTTTTTGAAACATCAGAAAGTTTTACTCCTAAACCTATCTGTATTCCTGTAGGTACCCTTGTATCGTTTGAACTTAGAACTCCAGGGTCTCTTAAATTTTGATAAATTAAATCTTGGAAATTAGCTCTACTTTTTTTAAACCCAACTGTATTTACGTTTGCTATATTATGTGAAATAACATCAAGATTTGTTTGTTGAGCTTGCATTCCTGAAGATGAAGTCCATAATGCCCTAATCATATTTTATCCTCCTTTAGGCTCTACCAATTTCATTAGTTTTTTGTTCTATATTATCAAGTCCTTTCATTAAATTACCATATATTTCCATTCTTCTTTGGTGAGTTATAAGATTTACCATTTCTTCAACAGGATTTACATTTGCATTTTCCAAAAATCCTTGCAAAATAGTATATTCTGCTTCTATTTGATTTCCATCAGGTTTATAATATGTATATCCTACAGGTTTTACACTTTCGTAATTTACAATACCTAATGTTCCAATTTCTTCGTTGTTTTGGAATATTTGGCCTTGTTGGTTTATGTAAATATTTGTTCCTATTCTTTGTTCTGTATTTAAAGCAATTCTGGAACCTGCGTTGTTTAAAACATAATTACCATTTTCATCAACTAAAAAACCATTTTTATCAAAGAAAAAATGACCATTTCTTGTAAGCATTACTCCATTAGGAGTTTCTATCTGAAAGTATCCTTTACCTTGTATTGCAACATCCAAAGGATTGTCTGTTTTCCTTAATCCTCCTTGTGTTGTTATAACTACAGTATCTTTAAATCTAGGAAATACTAGCAAATCACCTTTCTGCCCTTTGTTTTGAGGTATTTTTTGGCTAAGTTCTCTAACAATTAACTTTTTAAATCCTGATGTATCAACATTTGCTAGATTGTTAGTTGTATTATCTATTTGCTCTAAAGCTCTCTCTCCACCTGATGCTAAAACATAGATAGGTTGAAAATTTATTGCCATTTTACTCCACTTCTTCCATTAATAATTTCATTCTTTCTTGCACTGTAATTATACTTGTAATTTTTACTCCAAAATTATTTTCGACAGTATAAAGCTCACCTTTAGCAATAAGTTTTCCATTTACCTTTATATCTACAGGTTCGTTTATATATCTTTCAAGTTCTATAATTGTATTTGGCGTCATTTTCAAAATATCTTCTAAAGGGATAGATTTATTTCCAACTTCTACTGTTATTTCTAAAGGGATATCTAAAATTAGCTCTAATTTATCATTATCCACAGAAAAAGAACTACTTGAATCAGTTGAAAAAGATTGACTTTGTTGCTGAGCTAAAGCCTCTTCCCATTGTTTAGCTAAATCTTCTTGATTTACTGCTTCTGTTTCATCTTTAGATTCATCAGATGAATCCTGTTGAGCCTGCTGAGCCAAAGCTTCTTCCCATTGTTTAGCAAGTTCTTCTTGGTCTATAGTTTCTTCAGTATTTTCTTCCAAATTTTCCTGAGTTTCTTGATTAGCTAATTGCTCTTCCCATTGCTTAGCAAGTTCTTCTTGATTTACTGTTTCTTCTTGATTTTCTTCTTGAGAAACTTCATTTTCCTCTGGAGAGTTGTTTATTTCTTCATCAGCCATATTATTCTTCCTCGTTGATAATTAAATCTTTAATTTTTACTGCAAATTTATTTCCTTTCTGACCTAATTTACCTAAAAACTTAGGTTTATTTTCGATAAAAATTTTTAATAAATCTGTATTTAAAACATCAAATTCTAGTTTAGTTCCTTCTTCCCACTCTAAAATATCTTTAATTTTATACTCTTTTCGTATTAATTCTACCCACAGTTTAACATTTAAATGTAATATTTTTGCCTCTAAGTTTTTTTCCCACACAGGGTCTTTTTCCGTATTTGCAACTTCAGTGTATATTATGTCCTTTATAGGTAAAAACATACTTTGGGGAAAGCAAAAGTAAAATGGAGCTGTATATCCATCTATATCCATAGATAGTTCTACAATTACAACTTTTTCATTTTGGGATACAATTCTTGCAAGAGTTGGATTTAACTCTATAGATTTTAGTTCTATGTTTATTGGATAAATATTAGTCCATATACTTTCAAAAACTTTTAAAGATTTTCCCACAATATCTCTTATAACTCTAGCTTCAAGTTTTGTGAATTCTCTACCTTCCACCTTAAATGGCTTTGGAGGTCCTCCAAATAAAACACTTATTATGGTAAAAACAAGTCTAGAATCTAGAACCATTAAAGCATTTTCTTTTAAGGGTTTCATTGTAAAAATTGAATAACTAGCAGGAAGAGGTATTTTTAACATAAATGATTGAAATCTTGTTATATACATATCTTCCTTAGATATCATATTTAGATTAGGAATAAGTTTTCTAATTTCATCTCTAAATATTTTTATCCATCTTTCAAAGATTAACTCTAACCCAGGAAGTCCACCTTTTTTTATATGCTCTACTTGGGAAAAATCAAATGGCTTTTCCTTTCCTTCTTCTAATGTTTCCGTTGATGTACTTTCATTATCAACTCCCAGTAGAGCATCTATTTCTTCCTGGGAGAGAAATTCATCAGACACTGTAGCCCTCCGATATTATGAAGATACTATTAAAGCATCTCTTCTCCTGAACCGTATTCTATAACTCCTTTTTCGATTAAATCTTTTATTACTGTAATTATTTTCTTTCTAGCATTTTCCACATCAGATTTTTTGACAGGTCCTAAAACTTCCATATCTTCTAAAAACATTTGAGCAGCTCTTTTTGACATATTGTTAAGGAATTTATCAAGAATTTCTTGTGGAGCCCCTTTAAGGGCAAGAAGCAAATCATTTTTATCAGCAGTTTTGAGTATTTCCATAATGTCCCTATCTGTAAGTTTTGCAATATCTTCAAATTTAAACATACGCTCTTCAATTTCTTCTGCAATAGTTGCATCATCTCGTTTAAGGTCTTCTAGGATTTCAGTTTGAAGTTCTTTAGGTAGTGCATTTACTATTTCAGCAGCAATATCAATACCTTCAAGTGTTTCTTCTTCTCCAGCTCCAATAGTAAGTAGCTCTTCTTCCAAAGAATCAGCTATAAGTTTAAGCATTTGTGTAGATACTTTCTCTATGCTAGCAATTCTTTTAACAACCTCTTCTCTAACATTAGAAACACCTCGTCTCTTAGGTAAGAACTGTATTACTTCCGCTGCTTTAGCAGGATTTATTTGAGATAAAACAAGAGCTATAACCTGAGGGTGTTCGTTTTGTAGTAAATTAGCTATAACCTTGGCATCAAGTTTTTCTAACTCTTTAAATATAGCCCTTCCTTCTTCTGCAGTAAGAGTTTCTTCAAATAATTTTTGTAATTTATCAGGGGGAAGTATCTGTTCAAGAATTTTCCTAACATTTTCAGGAGCAACTCTAAGAGGTGAAATATTTTTAAGTCTTTCTATAGCTTCCTGTAAAACATTAAGTGTAGTCTCTTTATCAGGAGCTTCCAAAGAAACTATATGTTTAACTAATTTTTCAATTTCTGTTTCTTTAAGATAGGAAAAAATTTTAGCTGTTTTATCTTCAGGTAAGATTGAAAGAAGTATAGCTGCTTTTTCCCCTCCTTTTAGTTTCCCTTCTTCATTAGATTTATTATCTTTCTTTTGGGGAGGCATTTAATCTAATCCTATTATTGCTAATTATTTTTTCTTTGTAATAGCAGTCCATACTTTTTCAATTCTATCTTTTAAAATTTCAGCTGTAAAAGGTTTTACTACATAGTTGTTTACACCTGCTTTTATTGCCATAAGAACATTTTCTTTCTTAGCTTCTGCAGTGACCATTAAAACAGGCAAATGTTTTAGTTTTTCTTCTTTTCTTATTTCTTGAACTAATTCTAAACCTGTCATATTTGGCATGTTCCAATCGGTTATAACAAAATCATACTTCCCTGATTTTAATTTGTTTAAAGCTTCTCTTCCATCTTCAGCTTCATCAATATACTTATATCCTAGTTGTTCAAGTAAACTTCTGATTATTCTTCTCATTGTGGCCATATCATCTACTATTAAAAATTTTGTATCTGGCGGTGGTAATGCCATTTAAACCTCCTTATTGTTTATTTTTTTAACGGCATATTTGTGAACAAGTTTTAATAAGTCTGGAGCATCAAATTTAACAAGGTGTGCATCTGCATTAACCATCTTAGCTTTATCAACAGTTGCTTTATCACTTAAAGAAGTATTAATTATAACAGGGATTTTAGAAAATTCTGGATGTTCTTTAACTTTTCTTGTAAATGTTAAACCATCCATTCCTGGCATTTCTATATCAGATACTATTAACTGAATTTTATCAGTTATATCAATACCATCTTCTTTAGCCTCTTCTAGTAATTTTTCTAAAAGCTTTAATCCCTCTATTCCATTTTGGGCTTCAATAATTTCATGTCCATCTTTTTCTAAAATTCCTCTAATAATTTTTCTTGCAACAGGAGAATCATCAAGTATTAGGATTTTAAATTTGCCTTCTCTTTTTACTTCATCTTCAGAAACTTCTTCTGTTATACCAAATACTTTAATCATTCCAAGCTCATCTAGTATTCCCTCAAAATCAAGGAGTAATAACAACTGTCCCCCTTCTATCTCAATAATACCTATAACTTTTCCTCCAAGTCTTTCATCTATACTTGGTGGCGGCCTTTTTATACTAGACCATTTAATTCTTCTTATTCTTTTAGCATCATGAACTATAACTCCTACAATTTCTCTTAAAAATTCCATTACTATTACATATTTTCCTGCATCTTCTGAAGGTTCTTCTATCTTCATCCACTTTGCAAGATTTACTATAGGAACTACCTCACCTCTTATTTTTGCCATACCTTCAACTTCAGGTGGCATACCAGGTGCCTTCACAATATTATCAGGACGAAGAATTACTTCTTTTACTTTAGCAACATTTACACCTAAAACCCACTCATAAATACTACCATCTTCCATTTTTTCGTACATTCTAAAATCTATAACTTCAAGTTCATTAGCACCTGTTTCAAGTATTTTTGGCAGAAAGTCTTTTTTCTTTGCCATTATTTATCCTCTTTCCTAAAAATTTTTTTTATGTCTAATAATATTAAAAGCTCGTCAGATAGCATTACTACTCCTTTTATATACTCAGAATCTATTCCTATTGCATTCATTGGTGGTTGTTGTATATCTTCAGGTGATATCTTTACTGCTCCCTCTATATTGTCAACAGTAATTCCAATTTGACCAAGTTCACTTTCTACGACAATAACAATCGGGAGGTCATAATCTTGTTCTTTATCTTCAAGTTTAAACATTTTCTTTAAGGAAACAACAGGTATAATATTACCCCTTAAATTCATAACTCCAAGTATATAATTTTTAGTTTTGGGAACAGGAGTAATTTCAACATCTTTAGTTATTTTCGTTATATCATTAATATCTATTCCTATAAGTTCTTCATTTAGTTTAAACGTTATAACTCTTTCTTCATGAATTACTTCTTCTTCAACTGTTTTTATACCTAAAACCTGCATTTCAGAGTTATTACTTTCCATTTTATATTACCCCTACAAGTTGTGTTTTCTTATCACTAATTAAAGAATTAGGGTCCACTATTAAAACTACCTTTCCATCTCCAGTTATTGTTGCTCCAGCTATTCCTTTAACATCTTCAAGGAGTTCTCCAAGAGGTTTTATAACAATTTCCTCTTCTCCAAATAACTCTTCAACAGCAATTGCAATATTTTTTTCTCCAACTTTAACTATAACCACAAATTCTTTATCCTTTTTATCTTCTATTTCAAACAGTTCGTTTAGAGTAAATAACAAGTAAACTTCATCTCTAAGCATTAAAGATTTAAAATGACCCACTTTTTTAACATTTTCTGGTTTATATCTAACAATTTCAACAACAGAAAATAAAGGTATAGCAAATATTCTTTCATTTACGGCAACCATTAATGTTCTTATAATAGCCACAGTTAAAGGAAGTTTCATAGTAATTTTTGTTCCCTTCCCTAACTGGCTTTCTATTTCTATATTTCCCCTTAAAGAATGTATTGTAGATGCAACAACATCCATTCCCACTCCGCGACCAGAAACATCACTTACCTGCTCTGCAGTAGAAAATCCAGGAAGAAATATTAGCTCATATGCCTCCTTATCAGACATATTTGATGCCTGTTCAGGTGTAATTAAACCTTTTTCTACAGCCTTTCCTTTAACTTTCTCTGGATCTATCCCTCTACCGTCATCTTCTATGTAAATAATAATCCTATCACCTTCCTGATATGCTCCTAATTTTACTGTTCCAATTTCTGGTTTACCAGCTTTAATTCTTTCTTCTGGAGGTTCTATCCCATGGTCTATTGCATTTCTTACAAGGTGAATTAATGGGTCTTCTAATCTATCTAAAATACTTCTATCAATTTCTGTATCTTCTCCTTCAAGAACTAGTTGAACCTTTTTATTAAGTTTCTTAGCAAGGTCTCTAACAATTCTAGGGAATTTACTAAATATCTTCTTAACAGGTTGCATACGAAGTTTCATTACTGCATCTTGCAAATCACTAACAGTTCTGCTCATTCCATTTATAGCTTCTATAAGCTCTTCTAAATCAGATTCATCTTTTCCTTGCTCAACAGAAAGACCAGAAGCAAGTTTTACTATTCTATTTCTATCTAGAACTAATTCTCCAACAAGGTTCATTAAACCCTCAACTCTTTCAACATCAACCCTAATAACATCTTCTTTTTTTTCTGTTTTCTTTTTCTTCTCTGCTTGCTTTGGTTCATCTTTCTTTACAGGTGTTTTAGGAGTTTCTGGAGATTTTGCCTGTTCTTTAGTTTGCTTTTGTTCTTCTTGCTTTTCTTCTCTGTGCTCTTCCTCAATACCTTTTGGTTTAATTAAATCTTTTATGTCTTTTCCTTCTTCTATTAAATTTTCAAGTTTATTTATAACTTCTAAAGGCGGTCTTTCATCAGGAGCAAGTAAAATTATATCTTCTAAAAGCTCTGCTAAATCTTTTACCCCAAATTTAAGTATAAGTTGTTTTATATCCTCATCTACTCCTTCTACAAATTCAAACTCCTCATTTTCTTCAGAAAAATCAATGTTTTCAGTTTTTTCAGTTTGAGTTTCTCTTTTTTCTTCAAAAGCCGATAAACTTTCTTCTACAGGCTTTCCTTCTAATATAGCTTCAAGTTTTTGTATCAGTTCTTGAACTTCTTCCTCATCTGGTATTTCACTATCTTCCTTTAATCTTTCAATACCTTCCTTTAGTTTATCTATTCCTTCTAAGATTACATCCATCATCTCTGAAGTAAGTTTAAGCTCATCATTCCTAAGTTTATTAAATATATCTTCTATCTTATGGGCTATTTCTACTATAGTAGTTAAATTTAAAAATCCAGCTCCACCTTTTAAGGTATGCATTCCTCTGAATATTTTATTTAATAACTCTTTATCATCTGGGTTTTCTTCTAGTTCCACTAAATCTTGGTCTAATTGCTCGATAATTTCATCTGCTTCAACTAAAAATTCATCTAAAATTTCCTTTAAATCTTCAGGAATTTCTATTTTCATTGTTTTTCCTCACAATGTAGTTTTTATAACCCAAATTCTTTCAAAATATCGTCAACATCATTCTGTGATAATTCCTTTTTCCATTCTAATTCTTCAAGTTTTTTCTTCAGTTCTTCTTGTTTATCTTTAAATTCTTCTTCATTTATACCAAGTATTAAAAGAATTTTTAATATGTTTTTTTCTACATCAGAAAGAAACATTAAAGTTTTTTGTAATCTTTGGGCTAGGATATCTTGAAACTCTAAAGATGTTAAACTCTCAGTTAAAACACTTACCACTTTTTCAAAGTTTGATTCTACTTTTTCTAAATTTAAATTATCGTTATTTTCTTTTAAATTTTTTATTTCATTTAAAGAGCCTTTTATTAATTCAAGGGAAGTGTTTATATTTTCAATAAGAAGTTCTACGGCATTTTTACTTTCTTCTATAGCTAAGTTCAGATGTTTTTTTACTGTATTAAATCCTTCTTTTTGTATGCTAAGTTCTTTAGCTTCTTTTTTGTAATTTTCTATTAAAGAAAGGAGTTTTTTAAGTTCTTCCATCAAAGGTTTTTCCATTTTTCCCTCCATTTGAAAATATCTTATATATATTTTCGGCATTTTTTATTTAATTTATACATTTTTTTTAGAAATGATGCAATATCTAATGTATTGATTTATGTTGAGCGAATCACATATTCCTATAGTTAGTGGCTTCACAGAAAGATTTCCATTTTGATGTAGCCTTATCACTGATAGATGATCATCAACCTTAGACAAAAACAATGATTTAAAAATAAGGGGCAAAACCCCCTTCATTTTATAATCCTTTATTTTCCATATATAAAACTAAATCTTTTAATCTGTTTGAATATCCCCATTCATTATCATACCAAGAAGATATATGAACAAAGTTTCCGCTTATTACTTTAGTTGATAATGCGTCAAAAATTGATGAGTGAGGATTTCCTACAATATCTTGAGAAACTATTGGTTCTTCTGTGTATTCTAAAATACCTTTTAAAGCTCCTTCTGCTGCTTCTTTCATTTTTGCATTAACTTCTTCTTCTGTTGTAGGTTTTTCTAAAACTACTGTTAAATCTATCAATGAACCATCTGCAACAGGAACTCTTCTTGCAGTTCCATCTAACTTTCCTTTCAATTGAGGTAAAACTTCTCCAACTGCTTTTGCAGCTCCTGTAGTTGTTGGAATTATATTTACTGCTGCAGCTCTTGCTCTTCTTAAATCTTTATGAGGTAAATCTAAAATTCTCTGGTCGTTGGTATATGCGTGGACTGTTACCATATACCCTTGAACTATTCCCCAATTATCATTAAGAATTTTTGCAACAGGAGCTAAGCAGTTAGTTGTGCAAGATGCATTTGAAATAATGTGGTGTTTTGAAGGGTCATACTGGTTTTCATTTACTCCTAAAACGACTGTTAAATCTGGATTTTTCCCTGGTGCTGAAATTATTACTTTTTTTGCTCCAGCTTCTAAATGCTTTCCTGCTCCTTCTCTATCTCTAAAAACTCCTGTAGATTCAATAACTATATCAACTTCTAAATCTTTCCATGGAAGCTCTGCAGGATTTTTTATCGCAGTAATATTTATTTTTTTACCATTTACAACTATTGCATTTTCTTCAGCTTTTACATCTGCATTTAATCTTCCATGGACAGAATCATATTTTAATAAATGTGCCAAAGTATAAGCGTTTGTTAAATCATTAATTCCAACAATTTCAATGTCACCACTTCCTAAACAAGCTCTAAAAAAATTTCTCCCAATTCTACCAAAACCATTAATAGCCACTCTTACAGGCATTTTTTCCTCCAAGTAAATTTTTTAAATGTTAGATATAATTTTACCATCTATACTAGACAAAGAGGTAATAAATGGAATTTGGATTTGTTAATAAAAGTAATATGTCTATGGTTATAGATTTATATGAACTTACTATGGCTCAAGTTTATTTTAATGAAAATCATAATAAAACAGCCGTATTTGATTTCTTTGTTAGACCAACTAAAAAAAGACCTTACTTCATTTTCGCAGGATTAGAACAGCTACTTTATTACGTGCAAAACATCACGTTTATTCAAGAAGATTTAGATTTTCTAAAAAGCACAAATTTATTTAATGATGATTTTTTACATTATCTTTCAAAATTTAAATTCACAGGAAATCTATATGCATTTGAAGAAGGAGAGTTTTTCTTTGCAAATGAACCTGTTGTTATCATAGAAGCTCCACTAATAGAAGCTCAAATCATAGAAACATTTTTAATAAATACACTTCAAATTCAAATTTTAGTTGCAACAAAAGCATTAAGGTGTTATTCAGTAGCAAATGGAAAACTTTTAGTAGATTTTGGTCTTAGAAGAGCCCATGGAGTTGATGCAGGATTAAAATCTGCAAGAGCATCTTATATTGGTGGATTTTTTGGAACTTCAAATGTTTTAGCAGGTAAACTTTTTAATATTCCAATTGTTGGAACAATAGCTCATTCCTTTATATTATCTTTTGAAAGTGAAGAAAAAGCATTTGAAGCCTTTGCTAAAAACTATCCAGAAAATACTGTATTGCTTATTGATACATTTAACACTATAGAAGGTGCTAAAAAAGCTGTTGAAACTGCCAAAAAACTTGGTATTAAACTAAAAGGTGTCAGAATAGATAGTGGTAACCTTTTGGAACTTTCAAGAAAAGTTAGAAAAATATTAGATGAAAATAATTTTAAAGATAGCATAATAATAGCAAGTGGTGGAATTGATGAATATAAAATTAAGTATCTAGAGGAAAATAATGCTCCAATTAATAGCTATGGAGTAGGAACGAAATTAGTAGTTTCTGCAGATGTTCCTTATTTAGATTGTGCCTATAAATTAGTTCAATATAATGATAGACCTGTAATGAAATTAAGTTCAAAAAAAATTTATTTACCCTCTAAAAAGCAAGTATTCAGAAGTTTTGAAAATGAATATTTTAAAGAAGATATTATAGGTTTATTTGATGAGAGATTGGGTAAACCAATGTTGAAGCACATTATCAAAGATGGAAATCTAGTCTATAATTTACCTCATATAAAAGAAATTAAAGAGAAGGCAATTAGTTCTTTAAAATTTTTACCTAAAAATCTTAAAAATATACACAATGAAGAGCCTTACACTCCACAAATTTCAGAAAATCTAAAAGAGGTTGTCCAAAGGGTAAAAAATTTGTTAGTATAAAGAAAAAAGGAGTTTTTTATGAAAATTAAATTTTTAATTTCCTTTTTATTTTTAGTTTTAACATTTTCACTTTCATTTGCCCAAAGTAAGTATGCTTATGTAGATTTACTAAAAGTAATGAACCAATCCCAAGAAGGGAAAAAATTAAGGAAAGAAATAGAAGAAAAATTTAGTTATTACCAATCTAAAGGAAAACAGATAGAAGAAAAAATAGAAGAGCTCAAAAAACAGTTAGAAAGCCCACTATTAAGCGAACAAGCAAAAAAAGAAAAGGAAAAAGAAATTGAAAAACTAAGAGCAGAAATTCAAAAATTAACAATAGAAGCTCAAACCGTTTTAAATGATATGAAAAAAAACGCAGAAAATAAATTAACTAAAAAAATAAAACTAGTAGTTAAGGAATATGCTCAAAAAAATAAAATTGACATAGTATTTTTTAATGCAATAGTAAGTCCAATTTTATACGCAGATAAGAAAATTGATATAACAGATGAAATTATAAGATTATTAGATGGCATGCAAAATGAAAATAAGTGAAATTGCAAAAATATTTAATCTAAAGGTAGAAAACTTAAAAGAAGATATAGAAATAACTTCAGTTTCTAGTTTAAATAATGCAAAAGAAGGAAGTATTACATTTATAGCAGAAAAAAAACACATAAAAGAAGCTCTAAATACTAAAGCATCTGCAATTATTACATTTGAGTATATTAAAGGTTTAAATATTCCCCAACTAATATCTGAAAATCCTAAAAATATTTTTTATAAATTAATAGATATTCTGTATAAAGAAGAGGATAAAATTTCTTTCATAAGTAAAACAGCCGTTTTAGGGCAAAATGTAAAAATTGGGAAAAATGTTTATATAGGTGATTATGTTGTAATTGAAGATAATGTAAAAATTGGAAACAATACAAAAATTTATCCATTTACTTATATAGGAAAAAATACAAAAATTGGTGAAAACTCAGTTATTTATCCAAGGGTAAGCATATACAAAGATACAACTATTGGAAAAAATGTAATTATTCACTCTGGGGCAGTAATAGCTTCAGATGGGTTTGGATATTATCGGGAAGAAGGACAACATAAAAAAATTAAACATATTGGTAAAGTAATCATAGAAGATAATGTAGAAATTGGAGCAAATACAACAATTGATAGAGCTATGCTTGATGAGACTATTATAAAAGAAGGAACAAAAATAGATAACCTTGTAATGATAGCTCATAATGTAGTTGTAGGTAAAAATACTATTCTTGTTTCTCAGGTAGGAATTGCTGGAAGTTGTAAAATTGGTAATAACTGTATATTAGCAGGCCAGGTAGGAATAGCAGACCATATTAATATTGCTGACAATGTAATAATTACTGCTAAATCTGGTGTTGGAAAAAATATAGAAAAAGCAGGAATATATGGTGCTAATATACCTGCTATTGAGTGGTCAAAATGGAGAAAAATATTAATGTATCTATATAAACTTCCTGAACTTGTAAAAAAGCTATCCCGTTAACGCTGAAGATATAGCCTCTAAATTACCTGTTGCAAGCATTAATCCTAAAATTATTAGTAATACTCCCCCAACGATCTCTACAATTTCAAAGAATTTACCAAACTTTTGAACCATTTTTAAAAATGCAGTCCATAAAACACCAGCTAGTATAAAAGGTATTCCAAGTCCTAAAGAATAAGCTCCAAGTAAAAGCATTCCTTCTCCTATGGACTCCTCATTCATAGCAAGCATTAGTATAGAACCAAGAATTGGACCAATACATGGGCTCCATCCTGCTCCAAAAGTTAAGCCAACAAAGTAAGAACTTAAAACAGAGGCTTTTGTGCTTTTTTCCACCTTAAATTGTCTATATAAAAATTCATGAACTTTTAAGAAATACAGTGCCATTACAACTGCCCATATACCTACAAATGTAAAGAAAGTGTCTTTAGAAAAAATATTAAAACTAAATAATGCAAAAATTATTAAACCTATTGAATACATTAATTTTTCAAAATTTGGTTTTATAAATAGACCTGTAAAATGAAGACCAAAAAATACGACCAAAGCTCCACCTACTTTAGCTATATATTCTTTATATTCTGCAAATAATTGACCAATAAAAGATGCAGAAGCTCCCATTAATATAAAAACTGTAGAAAAACCTGCAACAAAAAATAAAATTGGTATAATTGCTTTTATATTAAATTTTTGGTCTTCATCTAAAGTAGTAGCATTAGCCCCTGTAATATAAGATAAATAAGCCGGCACAATAGGTAAAACGCAAGGGGACACAAAACTTAAAAATCCTGCTATAAACGCAGCCCAAATTGTAATATTTTCAAACATGAATTCCTCCTTAATTATCCTTTAAAGCTTTGTTTATAGCCTTTTTTAACCTTTTTAAAGATACTTCTCCTAAGAAAAATCTCTTAATTTTACCGTCTTTATTTATAACATAGGTTATAGGTGTTCCTATTATTCTATAATTCTTCTTTATATCAAAGTTTCCTATTAAAACAGGTATATCAAATCCCCATTCTTCTTTTATTTTTTTTATTTCTTCTAAATCCTTGGTATTTATAACAACAGCATAAAATTTTACAGGTTTGTTATCATATTCTCCTTGAAGCACAGAAATTTTAGGAAGTTTTTTTTTACAACTCCCACATTTTGTTGACCAGAATATTAAAACTACAACATTTCCTTTTAATTCGCTTAATTTTACAATTTTTCCATTTTCATCAGGAAGAGAAAAATCTTTTGCTTTTATTCCTTTTGCAAAGGATATATTTATTAGCAAAAATATTAAAAACAAGCTAAGAAAAACTCTTACCACTTATTGCTCCTGTAAAAATATGTAATCAATATTAAATATACTTTTATATAAAAAATTAATCAATATAAAAAAATATACCTTGTAAAACAAAACCTGAGATAAATAATAAAAATTAAAAGCATACTAAATTTATTGTAAAATTAAAAAAATTTGAATAATTTGGAGGAGAGTTATGGCTGAGCAAAATGAAATTTTATTAAAAATAGATAAAATCTATAATCCTCCAGAAAAGGTTCTAAAAAAAGCACTTATTTCAAAAGAAAAATTTGACGAGTTATACGAAAAGTCAATAAAAGACACGGAAAATTTCTGGGAAAAATTGGCAGAAAAAGAGCTTCATTGGTTTGAAAAATGGGATAAAGTGTTTGAATGGAACTATCCTACATATAAATGGTTTATTAATGGAAAGTTAAATATTACATATAACTGTCTAGATAGACATGTAGAAAATGGAAAAAGAAATAAGATTGCTTATATATGGACTGATGAAGATGGAAATGAAAAAAAATATACTTATGGAGAACTTTTAGAACTTGTAAACAAAATTGCAAATGGATTAAAAAGCCTTGGAATTAAAAAGGGAGATAGAGTTGTAATTTATATGCCATTAGTTATTGAGCAACTTGCAACTATGCTTGCATGCGCGAGAATTGGAGCTATTCACTCTGTAGTTTATGCTGGTTTTAGTGCAAGTGCTTTAAAAATGAGAATCGAAGATGCTAAGGCAAAAATAGTTATTACATCTACTTGGACTAAAAGAAGAGGTAAAAAAATAGATTTAAAATCTGTAGTAGATGAAGCAGTTAAAGAGTTAGATTTTGTAGAAAAAATCGTAGTTTTACAAAGGGAAGGAGATAATCTAACCTTAGAAGAAAATGAAATAGATTTTTATAAACTCATAAAAAATCAATCTCCAAATTGCACGCCAGAAATAATGGATGCAGAAGACCCTTTATTTATACTTTACACTTCAGGTTCAACAGGAAAACCAAAAGGAGTTTTACATACAACAGGTGGATATAACTTATATACTCACATAACTACAAAATATGTTTTTGATATCCATGAAGATGATATATTCTGGTGTACTGCTGACCCAGGATGGATAACAGGGCACAGTTATATGGTTTATGGGCCTTTATCTGTAGGAGTAACATCTATAATTGCAGAAGGAGCCCCAGATTATCCAGACCCAGGTAGATGGTGGTCTATTATTGAAAAATACAGAGTTAATATTTTCTATACCGCACCAACAGCAATTAGATTATTCATGAAATATGGAGAGCAGTGGCCTGCGAAATATGATTTATCCTCTTTAAGAATTTTAGGTTCTGTTGGAGAACCTATAAACCCTGAAGCTTGGATTTGGTATTATGAAAATATAGGAAGAAAAAATTGCTCTATAGTTGATACATGGTGGCAAACAGAAACAGGTGGACATATGATAACTACAGTTCCAGCATATCCACAAAAACCAGGAAAAGCAGGAAAACCTTTCTTTGGAATAGAAGCTGATGTAGTTGATAAAAATGGAAATCCTGTTAAGCCAAATGAAGTTGGATACTTAGTAATAAAAAAACCTTGGCCATCGGCTCTCAGAACTTGTTGGGGAGAACCTGAAAGATTTAATAAATACTGGTCAGAAATAAGTCAGTATTACTTTGCAGGAGATATGGCAACAAAGGATGAAGATGGATATATTATGATTTTAGGAAGAGCTGATGATGTTATTAATGTATCGGGACATAGAATAGGAACTGCAGAAGTAGAAAGTGCATTAGTAGCCCATGAGGCTGTTGCAGAAGCAGCGGTAATAGGTATACCTCATGAAATAAAAGGAGAATCAATAAAAGCATTTGTAATATTAAAACAAGGTATAGAAATTACAGATGAATTAAAAGGCGATATAAAACAATGTGTTAGAAAGGAACTTGGCTCACTTGCAGTTCCAGATGAGATAGAGTTTGTCGAAAAACTTCCTAAAACAAGAAGTGGAAAAATAATGAGAAGGGTTTTAAAAGCAAAAGAGCTAGGAATGCCTCTAGGGGATATTTCAACTTTAGAAGACTAACTTATAATTAATTTAAATTTTTCATGAGGTAAAAGCATTGAAAGTAAACATAAAAATAAAAAGATTTAATGGCATAGAAGATAAAATAGATAGTTTTAGTCTTAAAATAGAGGATAGAACTACTATAGTTGAAGCACTTATTTATATAAAAGATAATATAGACCCATCTTTAAGTTTTAGAGTTCAATGTAGAAGTGCTATTTGTGGAACCTGTGCTGTAAAAGTTGGAGATAAGCACATTTTAGCTTGTAAAACAAAGGTTAAGGATTTACTAAATGAAAATAATGAAATTCTAATAGAACCTGCTTCTAATCTACCAGTAATAAAAGATTTAATAACAGACCAATCAGTGTTTTTAGAAAAATTAAAACTTGCGAAACCTTGGTTAATTTCAAAAGAAGAATGGGAACCGATATATCCAGAAGATTTAAAAAAATTTGAAAAAGAAACAGATTGTATTTTATGTGGGGCTTGTTATAGTGCTTGCCCTGCATTTGAAGCAGATAAAAATTTTGGAGGACCTATTAATTTTGTAAAGATTTATAGGTTCTGGAAAGATAAAAACGATTTTTTAGAAGATGAAAGGGTAAAAATAGCTGTAAATGATAACAAAATTTCAAGCTGCGTTCATTGCAAATATTGCACTTTCATGTGCCCTAAAGAAATACCAGTAGAGCAAGATATTACTCAAATAGAGTTCTATGCAAAACAAAAGGGATATATAAAACAGGATAATCAACAATTTGGAGGATTTGGGTTTGGATTTGGAAGCTTTGGTAATTTTTAAGCTCCCTGTACGTACCTTTCCTTATAAATATTTAAAAGATTATCAATTACAACAACTATTATAGGAGCTATAAATAATCCTACAAATCCAAAAAGATTTAATCCC
>DTZN01000183.1 GCA_012961365.1 Hydrogenothermaceae bacterium | reverse complement strand
ATAAAACTTTTTTGTTTCCTAAAGGATTTTTTATTGTATATACAAAGTCTTTTGAAAAATTTAAGCTTTTAAATTTTAAAAAGTTTAAAACAGATTTATCTACTAAACTTTTTAATATAGGATTGTCTATATCTTTAAAGATTACATTTTTATTTTCTACTTTTGAAAAATCTTTGTCTTTATCTAGAATGATTGTAGTTTTTTTATTTAAAGCAAAATGTATAATAGGGTCTGTTTCTTCATCTTTTAAATGTCTAAACACTTCATAGTTTGGGTCTAGATATAATTTTATAGGTAGGCTTTTGGTTTTTAAAGTAAATATCTGTTTTTTCTTTAAAACCTTTACTTTAAAATGTTTCATTCCATCAAAAGTTTTTATATAAATAGGCAAGGTTATTTCAAAATCTTTCTTTTGTTTTACTTCAAATTTTGTATGGAAAAATCCATTTTTATACACAGAGCTTAAAACCTTTACATTTAACTTTGGAACATAAGCATCATTTATCCATTGATTAAAAAATCTACTTAAATTCTTTTTTGAAATCTTTTCAAAAGAAAGCTTTAAATTTTGCCAATTAGCAATTTTAAATTTGTTTTTTTGATAAAAATCTCTTAAAGCTTGAATAAAAGTATCATGACCTAAAGATTTTTCTATCATATAAAAAACAAACATCCCTTTCCCATAACCTAAAGCTTCACTAAATTTATCTTTTTTATATTTGAAATCTCTTAAAGAAATATCTTTGTCCACATAAGCTTCGTATTTTTCTAAGGTAAGTTTTCTATATTTTGTTTTATTATTACTAAAATTATAATCTGCAAGATAAACTGTTAAACCTTCAGCCCAGTTTCCATTTTCAAAATCTATGTAAGCACTACAACCAAACCATTGATGTAGTATTTCATGGGGTAGTGAAGTTTTATAAATAAATTCTTTATTCATTAAAGGATAAAAAATAGTAGTAAAAGTTGGAAAAGAGTATCCATAAGGATTGTATGTTTCAACAATAGAAAATCTTTTATATGGGAATTTACCAATTAGTTTTTCGTAATATGATATATACTTTGATGCAAGCTTTAATATATCTTTCTTGTGTTTTTTGTTTAGAGAGTAAAGATAAATGTCTAAGTCCTTTTTCAAAGCTAACTTTCTTATATGCCAATTTTTTCCAAGGATTATGTTTATATCTTGCTTTTTATATGGAAATTCAAATTCGTAAAAATCTTTATATTTAAAAGATTTATCTGCTTCTGTTAGTGGAATATAGCCTTTTGGTGGGTAAATTTTAACTTTGTATTTTGCTAGTTTATCCAATGATGGAAGTTGTTTTTGTGAGATGAATATTTCTGGGAATGAAGATTTTGCAATCTTAAAATAAAATTCCAAAGAGTTTTTATCTTTTTTTATTATCTGTATATTTTTAGGAATATATATACTAAATTCTTCATTAGATTTAATATTTAATGTGCCGTTTACAATAAACTCTTTTTCTTTTTCGATAAATTTTAAATTTAAATCATATATGGTTTTAGCAATTGAAAAATAAAACAAGAGTAAAACAACAAATAATATTCTCACTTTTTACTCCAACCAATATGCTTTCAAGTTACCTTTTAACCAATCCCATAAAATTTTCTTAGCAGTTCTATCATAATCTACATCTCCACCTTTTGCTTTAAAATTTAATTTATTCCCAATATTTTCTAAAGTTTCTACAGGATTAGGTAAAACTTTCACTTTATATAAATCTTCTAAAGACTTTGGAGATTTTTCTATGAGTTTTTCAATAAACTTTAATGCGACTTCTACAGGGTCTTCAAGCTTATCAGGTATCCATGAACCTTTTAATGCCAAATCTTCAGGAAGTTCAAGGGTTATTATTCCCGGAGTATCTATTAAAAAAATTCTTTCATCAAGTTTAATAAGCTGTTTTCCTATAGTCATTCCCGGTTTTGGAGAAGTTGTTGCT
>DTZN01000182.1 GCA_012961365.1 Hydrogenothermaceae bacterium | reverse complement strand
TGGATATACACCAAGACACCATACATTTTTTGAAATGCTCGGTAATTTTTCATTTGGAGATTATTTTAAAAGGGAAGCAATAGAATTTGCATGGGAATATCTAACAAAGGTTTTGGAAATTCCAGAAGAAAAACTTCATGTTTCTGTTTTTATGGAAGATGAAGAAGCTTATAAAATCTGGAAAGATGTAATAGGATTACCAGAAGAAAAAATCCACAAACTTGGTGTTGAAGATAATTTCTGGTCAATGGGAGATACAGGTCCTTGTGGGCCTTGCTCAGAAATTTATTACGATAGAGGAGAGGAATTTGGAAATCCTGAGTTTGGAAGTGATGATGATAATAGATATTTAGAAATCTGGAATTTGGTATTTATGCAGTATAACAAAGATAAAGATGGAAAAATATCTCCACTACCTAAGCCAAATATAGATACAGGGATGGGACTTGAGAGAATTGCATCTGTTTTACAGGGAGTAAATTCAAACTATGAAACAGACTTATTTTTGCCAATTATAAACTGGGTAAGTGAATTTACAGGGAAAACATACAATCCTGAGGAACCTAAAAGTATAAATACAGTTTCAATGAGAGTTATTGCAGACCATCTAAGAGCCATTACTTTTTTAATTTCCGATGGAGTATTCCCTGCAAATGAAGGAAGAGGATATGTTTTAAGAAGGATTTTAAGAAGGGCATTAAGATATGGGAAAGAACTTGGTATAAAAGAGCCGTTTTTATACAAAGGAGTTGATAAGGTTGTAGAAATAATGTATGAAACTTATCCTGAATTAAAAGCTAATAAAGAATTTATAAAAGGACTTGTAAAATCAGAAGAAGAAAGGTTTATAAAAACATTAAATAGAGGAATGGCTTTACTAAACGAAATTATTGAAAAAGCAAAAAAAGAAGGAAGAAAACATATAACAGGAGAAGAAGTATTTACTTTATACGATACTTACGGATTTCCTGTTGATTTAATAGAAGATATAGCAAGAGACAATAATTTTGGAGTAGATATAGCTAAATATTATCAACTTTTAGAAGAACAAAAAGAAAGGGCAAGAAAACATTGGAAATCTCAAGCAAAAGAAGTAAAAGAAATTTATCTATATCTAAAAAACAGGCTAGAAGATAACCAATTTTTAGGATATGAAACTTTGCAGGTAAGTGATGCAAGAATTGTTGCAATTGTAAATGGTAATGAAGTAACTTCCGAAATTAAAGAAGGAGAAGAGGCAGAGCTTATTTTAGATAAAACCCCTTTTTATCCTGAAAAAGGAGGACAGGTAGGAGATACAGGAATAATAGAAAAAGATGGAAGTTTATTTAAAGTATTTGATACACAATCTCCAACAGATGGATTAATTATCCATAAGGGGAAAGTTTTATTTGGAAGCTTTAAAGTAGAAGATACAGTTTTAGCAAAAGTGGATAAAGAAAGAAGAGAAAATATAATGAGGCACCATACTTCTACACATCTTCTTCATTCTGCTTTAAGAAATATTTTGGGGGAACATGTAAAACAGGCAGGTTCATTAGTTCACCCTGATTATTTAAGATTTGACTTTACACACTTTGAAGGTTTATCAGATGAAGAAATAAAAAAAATAGAAGAATTTGTAAATGAAGAAATAATGAAAAATGAGCCTGTTATATGTCAGCAAATGTCTTATGATGAAGCATTAAGAACAGGTGCAATGGCAATATTTGATGAAAAATATGGAGATAATGTTAGAGTAATTACCGCAGGAATATCAAAAGAGCTTTGTGGAGGAACTCACGTTTCAAGGACTGGAGATATAGGATACTTTAAAATTCTTTCTGAATCAGCAGTTTCAGCAGGAACAAGGAGAATAGAAGCAGTAGCAGGGAGAAAAGCTGTAGAAAAAGGATTAAAAGAACACTTTTTAATAAAAGAGCTTTCTCAAATTCTAACAACGAAAGAAGATGAGTTAGTAGAAAAAGTAGAATTAAT
>DTZN01000181.1 GCA_012961365.1 Hydrogenothermaceae bacterium | reverse complement strand
GCCAATAAGTCTTGATATGATAACTTTAATTTACGGTCAAACATTACTCTAAGCATAACTATTATTACAACCAAGAAGCACAGAGAAAGATACTCAACCTCTAATTTTTAAGGAGTCCACATTATGACGACACCAGCGACAATCGATGGTGCTTTAGAACAAATGAAGCATAAAAACCTCACATCTAAGGCTAATAGAACCGTAAAAATCCACAGCATCATCAGTGGTGGTCTCGGCGTAATCCCCTTACCCCCTCTTAGTGTAGCTATGATTATTGCTAATAATTTAAAAATGCTCCATAAACTTTCAAGAACTTATGGTGTTAAGTACCGAAAAGATATTGGGAAAGAAGCGATTAGCAGCTTTCTTGTTGGCTGTGGCACAGTCTCTATCTCGGGAAGACTTATTTGGGCAATAGGTACAGTAGCCCCCATAACTGCCCCTATTGTTAGTGTCGTTACCATTCCAATTTTTGCAACTTCTGCAACCTATGCCATTGGCCAGATATTTATTCAGCACTTCGAATCTGGGGGTACTTTCTTAAGCTTTGATCCTGAAAAAGTACGGGGTCACTATGCTGAGCTATTTAAAAAAGGTAAAAAACTAGCTGAAAGAGAGGCAGAAGTTTCAGCTTAAAGCTTAAGCCCACCGTACTCTGTCGATTTAGATAAATTTATGAAATAGGTTTTAAAGCACAGAGAGTCAGAGATTTTTAGGTATTTGTTACCTCTGTGTTTTCTGTGGTTTTAGATAAGTTTATAAAGTAGGTATTTGGTAGATTTATGAAAACAAAAATAGAAGCAGAAACACTCGAACAATTTGTACCTGAACTTTTTCAGGCAGCTAAAACACAGTACCTTAAAAATGATCCAGCTATTAAACGAATCCAGAAAAACTCAGGGATTATTCCTGTTGCTATTACCAAGGAACACACCATTGTTTGGCTAGATGTTGCTGACTACCCTTATAAGGAGTGGAAGTTTCGTTATGCCACAAGAAATCTGATTAAAAATAAAGGAATAATAGACTGCTTTACTACTGATATTAAAATACTATTCCACAACGATCTAGACCAAGCACTATCTCAGTTTCAAGACCCCATAGGGTTTATCTTTCATATGTCTAAGTGTGGCTCTACCCTTGTTGCTAAGGTTCTTGATCAGCCCGATACTCTAATGGTTGTTAAAGAAGCAACTCCCTTGCATGAAAACCTTTGGCAATATCTCACTAATAACTGGCAACACCCTGTTAAAGACAATAAGAATAACTTGCGATTAATTCGTAATTTAATACGCCTATTAGGACGTAAACGACTCACTAAACAAGAAACTTATTTTGTTCGTTTCAGGAGCTGGAATATTGCCTTTGTAGAGATTATTCAACAGGCTTTTCCAAGTACACCCTGCCTATTTATTTATCGTGACCCTGTAAAAGTCATGGCCTCCATCTTAAATAAACCAACAACAGGACTACCCCGCTTAAATGAGTCAGGTGCCGCAGCTTTTATAACACAATGCTCTAAAAGTGAGTTAAGCCAGATGGATGCTCTCAATTATTTTACCCGTTTCTATAAGCAATACCTAAATCTAGCTTTGCATAAAATGAAGAATACGCATTACTTAAATACTTTATTTTTAATCTTATGACTTTTACTTAATTTTAAATTGATTGTTTTTTGATTATAGAGATAAGCAAAATTCTCCTTGTTATAGATGTTTATTCCCAGAACCACCTCCTCCGGGACTTGTT
>DTZN01000180.1 GCA_012961365.1 Hydrogenothermaceae bacterium | reverse complement strand
CTACTTGTAGGGATTGCTCTCTCTTTTTTCTACTCTGCTTCACTGATGATACTATTTTATCTAAGCGATGAGTCACAAAGTTTTGAGATTATTAGATTTACTATGGGTTCTGTTGATGTGGTGGGGATAGAGGAGAGTATCCCTCTTATCTTATCAGGTCTTGGACTACTTGCCATATCTCTTTGGTATCAAAAAGACCAAAACTACTGCACACATACTTTAAGCAAAGGTTTGCACAAGTTACAAACCCTCCAATTGACCCAATTAGAGAAAAAAGTGTAATGTCTTTAAGAACTTATGTAGGTAAAAAAGGAAATTTCTTAACAGAAACTCCAGAACATGCAAATCAGCTAGTTTTTGATAGTCCAATAATTCTTGATAATGAATTAAAAGAAATAATTGATACATTTACAGATAAAGTAGAAATTATACCTGCTATTTTTGAACCCTATGATACAGCTTTAGAGCCAAAACTAGATGAAATTTGCCAAAGAGTTGAAGAAGCAGTAGATAATGGAAAAGAAATAATAATACTTTCTGATAGAGATATATCTATAGAAGGTGCTCCTATTCCTATGGGGCTTGCTGTTGCCGCTATTAATGCTTACATGGGAAGAAAAGGAAAAAGAAGTAAATTTAGCATTATTGCTGACACTGCAGATGCAAGGGATACCCATGCAATTGCTTTCTTAATTGGATACGGAGCTACTTTAGTAAATCCTTATTTATCAGTGCAAATAATCAAAAATCTTGTTGAAGAAGATGAAAAATTAGGATTGACTTTTGAGGAAGCTATAAAAAGATACAGAAAAGCTATAAATGAAGGGCTTTTAAAAATAATGTCTAAAATGGGTATTGCAACAATAAAAAGTTATAGAGGTTCTGGACTGTTTGAAGCACTTGGAATATCACAGGAAGTTATAGATAAATACTTTCCAGGAACGCCATCTCAACTTGGGGGAATAGGAGTTAAACAAATAGCTCAGGAAATTTTAATTAGATATAACAAAGCATTATTTGAAGAACTAAAGAAATGGCCTCAAGAAGGTGAGTATAGACATAGAAGAGATGGAGAATTCCACTCATGGAACCCAAAAGCTTTAACTTCACTACATAGAGCTGTTAGAGGAGAAAACTGGGAAGAATACAAAAAATTCTCTGAACTTGCCTACTTTGAAAAACCTGTAAATGTTAGAGATTTATTTGAAATAGTAAGTGATAGACCACCTATCTCTATTGATGAAGTTGAGCCAATAGAAGAGATAATGAAAAGATTTGTTGGAGCTGGTATGTCTGTAGGAGCGTTAAGTAGAGAAGCCCACGAAACAATAGCAGAAGCCATGAACAAAATAGGTGGAAAATCAAACTCTGGAGAAGGTGGAGAAGACCCTGCAAGATATGGAACAATTAAAAATTCAAAGATAAAACAGGTTGCATCAGGAAGATTTGGAGTTACTGCTGAATATTTAAACAGTGCAGAAGAAATTGAAATTAAAATTGCCCAAGGAGCAAAACCGGGAGAAGGAGGACAATTACCAGGGAAAAAAGTTGATGTATATATTGCATTTTTAAGAAGAGCAAAACCGGGAACTACCCTTATTTCTCCACCACCACACCATGATATTTATTCAATTGAAGATTTAGCACAATTAATATATGACCTTAAAATGATTAATCCTAGAGCTAAAGTAATTGTTAAGCTTGTTTCTGAAACAGGTATTGGGACCATTGCTTCTGGAGTAGCAAAAGCTTTCGCAGATATTATCCATATATCAGGGCATGATGGTGGAACAGGAGCATCTCCTCTTGTTTCAATAAAGCATGCTGGAACTGTTTGGGAGTTAGGTTTATCAGAAGTTCAAAGGGTTTTAATAGATAACGATTTAAGAGGAAGAGTAAAACTTAGAGTTGATGGTGGAATTAAAAACGGAAGAGATATTATCGTTGCAGCACTTTTAGGAGCTGAAGAATACGGATTTGGAACTGCTTTAATGATAGCAGAAGGTTGTGTAATGGCAAGACAGTGTCATTTAAACACCTGTCCTGTTGGAATTACAACCCAAAACCCTGCATTAATTGAAAAATACAAAGGAAAACCTGAACATGTAATTAGATATCTCCAGTATCTTGCACAGGAAGTAAGACAATATCTGGCAGATTTAGGATACATTAGACTAGACGAAATTATTGGTAGAACTGACCTTATAAAACCAAAAATACCTACAGACCACTATAAAGCTAAATTTGTAGATTTATCAGTGATACTAACACCACCACCAAAAGGTAAAGCTATTAAATGTGAGTTAGATAGAAATGACCCACCATCTAAACCATTTGATGATGAAATTTTAAAAGATGCACTTCCATTTATAGAAAAAGATGAAGTATTTGCTGGATTTTATGTAGTTAGAAATGTTTATCGTTCAATAGGAACAAAAGTAGCCCATGAAATAGCAAAAAGATACGGAGATAAAGGGTTAAAAACAGGAAAAATAGAATTAAACCTCCACGGAACCGCAGGTCAGTCTTTTGGGGCATTCTGTGTAAAAGGATTAGAACTTATCCTTACAGGACAAGCTAATGACTATGTGGGCAAAGGAATGACAGGAGGATTAATTGTTATAAAACCACCTAAAGAATTTAAAGGAAACTCTTACGAAAATGTAATAATGGGTAATACTTGTTTATATGGTGCAACTGGCGGTATGTTATTTGCGTCAGGAAAAGCAGGTGAAAGATTTGCAGTTAGAAATAGTGGAGCTATAGCTGTTGTGGAAGGAACAGGGGAACACTGCTGTGAATATATGACAGGTGGAATAGTTGTAGTGTTAGGAGAAACTGGTAAAAACTTTGGTGCTGCAATGACTGGAGGAGTTGCTTATGTCTATGACCCAGATAAAAAGCTAGAAGAAAAATTAAATAAATCTTATGTCCATATTACAGAATTTGATGAAGAAGATATAGAAGAGCTTAAAAAATTACTAATAAAACATAAAGCTTATACAAGTAGTGAAATAGCTTCAAAAATACTTGAAAACTTTGATGAAGAAGTTGATAACTTTGTAAAAGTAGAACCTGTTTCAACTAAAAAGCCTGCTTTAGAAACAGATGAAGTAAAGGTTGAAAATAAATAATCATTTTAGGGCTTTGCCCTTTTTAATTCTAAAAAATATTTATAGGGAAGAAAAAGTGGAAATAAGGAAAGTTTTAGTAATAATCTTTTTTTGTCTAATTAGCTTTAATCAATCATTTTCAAAAAACTTAATTAAACCAGATTTTGTAAAAGCAAAAGTTGTTAGAGTTATAGATGGAGATACTATTGTAGTTTTAATTCCAAAGGTAACTTTTAATAATAAAAAAACATTAAAAAACCTAAGATTTACAGTAAGACTTATAGGTATAGATACTCCAGAAAGCCGTATAAATAAAAGAGCAAAACTTCAATCGAAAGAAAGCAATAAAAATATTCATGAAGTAGTCAAACTTGGTAAGCTTGCAAAAAAATTTACCCAAAAATTATTACCTAAAGGAAAAACTATTTTTTTAGAATTTGATGTGGAGCCACAAGATAGATACGGAAGACTTCTTTCTTATGTATGGTTGCCAGAGGGTAAAATGTTAAATGCAGTAATAATATGTGAAGGGTATGCATATCCTTTAACTGTTCCACCAAATGTGAAATATGAGAAACTTTTTAGAAAATGCTTTAAAAAAGCAAGAAAGGAACAAAGAGGTTTATGGAGAGTTAAATAGATGAATAAAAATGAGCAAAAGCAAGAAAAAAAAAGTATATGGAGTAGTATAAAAAACATAATATATATTATTATTGCAGTTTCATTTATAAGGGTGTTTTTTGTCCAAGCATTTAATATTCCTTCTGGTTCAATGAAACCAACCCTTCTTGTTGGAGATTTTATTTTGGTAAATAAGTTTGTTTATGGAGATTGGACTTTTGGTATACCTTTTACAAACATAAATTTTTACACTATAAAAAACAGAATAGTAAAACCTGATAGAGGAGATATTATAGTTTTTAAATATCCAGAAAATCCAAAAATAGATTACATAAAAAGAATAGTAGGTCTTCCGGGAGATAAAATAGAAATCATTGGTGATACAGTTAAAGTAAATGGAAAAGTATTAGAAAGAAAGTATATTGGAGAATTTAGACAGTATAACGAATATGCAAAGAAATATGAAGAATGCACAATTAGAAAATATCATAATAATAAAAAATATTGCTATACAATAATGGAAATATATGAAGGTAATGAAAAAAACTTTGGACCTATAACTGTTCCAGATGGACACTATTTTGTTATGGGAGATAATAGAGATAACAGTAGAGATAGTAGATGGTGGGGGTTTGTACCTGATGATTATATAATTGGCAGGGCTTTTATAATTTACTTTTCTATTGATTTTAGAAAGCCGATGATTAGATTTACAAGGATAGGAAAAATAATAAAGTAATATAAGGAGGCTAGTTAATTGAGCCTTATTTTAATAAAAAATGGGCATGTAGTTGACCCTGAAAATAACATAAATAAGAAGTTAGATATTCTTATAGAAAAAGGAAAAATAAAAAAAATAGAAAAAAATATAGAACCTTTTGCTGGTTGTGAGATTATAGATGCTACTGATTGTATAGTGTCTCCTTCTTTTTGTGATATACATGTTCACTTTAGAGACCCAGGACAAACATATAAAGAAGATATAAGAACTGGTTCAATGGCTGCAGTAGCAGGAGGATACACTACGGTAGTGTGTATGCCAAATACTATTCCTGCTTTAGATGAGCCTTCTTTAATTAGATATATAATAGAAAAAGGAGAAGAAGTAGGACTTTGTAGAGTTTTGCCTGCTGGGGCAATAACAAAGAAAAGACAAGGAAAACAATTAACAGAAATGTGGTTATTAAAAGATGCAGGAGCAGTATACTTTACTGATGATGGAGCTCCGGTTATGGATTCATTTATTATGAGAAAAGCAATAGAGTATGCAAGCTCAATAGGCAGTTTTGTTGCAGACCATTGTGAAGATTTAAATCTTTCTAATAATGGTGTAGCTCATGAAGGAGAAATAGCTGCTGCTTTAGGACTTCCTCCACTTCCACCAGAAGCTGAGGATACAATGGTAGCTAGAGACTGTATATTAGCTCTTAGAACAGGTATGCCAGTTCATATATGCCATATTTCTTCAAAAGTAGCAGTTGAAACTGTAGCTTGGGCAAAAGCTCTTGGAGCAAATATAACTGCTGAAGTCACACCTCATCACTTATCTTTAACTGATGATGAATGGCTAGATTTTCATTGCAAAGCAAAAGTTTCTCCTCCATTAAGAGAACATGATGATGTGGAAGCTGTTAGATGGGGACTAGCATCTGGAATAATAGATTTTGTAGCAACAGACCATGCTCCACATGCTCACCATGAAAAAATGTTAGAACATCAGAACTGTCCACCGGGAATGCTTGGTTTACAATTTGCCCTTCCTACTGTTTTAGAACTTGTTAAAAAAGATTATTTTGATATAAATAGGGCAATTCAAGTATTGGCTACAGAACCTATGAAAAAAATAGGTTTAAAACCTCCTGCCATAAAAGAAGGTGAAACTGCAGAATTAGTTATATTTAATCCTACTGAAAGTTGGGAAGTAAACGAGGAAACAATACTTTCTAAAAGT
>DTZN01000179.1 GCA_012961365.1 Hydrogenothermaceae bacterium | reverse complement strand
TACTGCAAGATTTAAATCTTTCTTATCTATGGAACTTGGTGTATCTGTTAGAAATATAAATGCTTATGTTATCGGTGGACACGGCGATGATATGGTTCCACTTTTATCTGTTTCATCAGTTGCAGGAATTCCGTTAAAAGAAACCCTTCCTGAAGAAAAATTAAATGCAATTGTTGAAAGAACTAAATTTGGTGGAGGAGAAATTGTTAATTTAATGGGAACTTCAGCTTATCATGCCCCCGGTTCTTCGACCGCTTATATGGTTGAAGCAATTTTACAAGATAAAAAAGAAATTATGCCTTGTTCTGCATATTTAGAAGGAGAAGATGGCAAGTTTTACGAAGCTGATGATGTTTATGTTGGAGTTCCTGTAAAACTTGGAAGAAATGGAGTAGAAGAAATTATTAAATTAAATATGACTGAGGAAGAAAGAAATCTTTGGAGAAAATCTGTAGCTTCGGTAAAAAGTGGTATAGATAGAATTAAAGAATTAGGATTAATTTAAGAGAGGTATAAAAACATGAGAGAAATAGATGCTTCCTTAATAACTGAAAAAGTTAAACATCTTGTAATGGATGCTGAGTATTTTATACCTCAAGATTTTATATCTGCAATAGAAAAAGCTATTAATAAAGAAGAATCCCCTATGGGACAGGAAATTTTAAAAACTATTTTAGATAATGCTAAAGTTGCTTCAGAAGAAAAAGTAGCATACTGTCAAGATACAGGATATCCTGTATTTTTTGTAGATGTTGGACAAGATGTTCATATAAAAGGTAGAAATATTACAGATGCTATAAACGAAGGCGTTAGACAGGCTACAAAAGAAGGTTATTTAAGAGCTTCTTTAGCTTATGACCCTGTTATAGATAGAAAAAACACAGGAGATAATACTCCTGCTCTTATCTATTACAACATAGTTCCTGGGGATAAAATAAAAATAAAATTTGCCGCTAAAGGCGGGGGGTCTGAAAATCAAAGCAGACAAAAAATGTTAAAACCTGCAGATGGATGGGAAGGTGTTAAAGAATTTATATTATGCTGTATCGCAAATGCCGGTCCTAATGCTTGTCCTCCATTTACAGTAGGAGTTGGTATAGGTGGAACTTTTGACTATTCTACAGTTCTAGCTAAAAAAGCATTATTTAGGCATATTGGAGAAAGACACCCTGACCCACGAATTGCCAAATTAGAAGAAGAACTAATTGAAGAAGCTAATAAGCTTGGGGTTGGTCCTTTAGGATTTGGTGGCTCAACTACTGCAGTTGATGTAAAAATAGAAGTTGCTCCTGTTCATATCGCATCTTTACCTGTTGCAGTAAATATTCAATGCCATGCAAATAGACATAAAGAAATAGAAATATAAAAAATATGTTTTAAGTTAAGAAATAAAGTTTAAGAGGAAGGATAAATGAGTGAAGTAAAAAGAATTACAACTCCTTTAACAGATGAAATAATAGAAGGTTTAAAGGTAGGTGATAGAGTTCTGCTAAGTGGTGTTGTTTATACTGCAAGAGATGCGGCTCATAAAAGAATGCTTGAAGAATACGAAAAAACAGGAAAGTTTCCTTTTGATATAAAAGGACAGGTTATTTATTACGTTGGTCCAACACCTCCAAAACCAGGGCAAGTAATAGGTTCTGCAGGACCAACAACAGCTTACAGAATGGATAAATACACTCCAAAACTTCATGAACTTGGATTAAAAGCAACTATAGGAAAAGGGTTTAGGACACAGCCAGTAAAAGAAGCTCTAAAAAAATATAAAGCAGTGTATTTTGCTGCATATGGCGGGACTGCTGCTTTACTTTCTAAACATATAGTAGATGTTGAAGTTATTGCTTATGAAGATTTAGGAACAGAGGCTATAAGAAAATTAACCTTTAAAGATTTTCCAGTTATTGTTGCTAATGATATTTATGGAGGAGACATATTCCAGCAAGGACAGGAAAAATACAGAAAGATTAATTTAGAATGCTCTTTATAAATGCTTTACACTATTGGATATTCTCCATTTTTTGAGGTAGAAAAGCTTACTAATAAGTTGAAAGAGTTAGATATTTCCATTGTTTTTGATATAAGAACATTTCCTTATTCAAATACATTTAGTCAATATAATGAGCCTAATTTTAAACCTTATTTAAAAAAATAAACTACAGGAGGATAGAATGAAGGTTCATGAACATCAGGCAAAAGAAGTTTTTAGAAAATATGGGCTTCCTGTTCCAGAAGGTTATCCTGCTTTTACAGTTGAAGAAGCTGTGGAAGTAGCTCAAAGAATTGGAAAGTTTCCAGTAGTTGTAAAAGCCCAAATTCATGCAGGTGGTAGAGGAAAAGCTGGTGGTGTAAAGCTTGCTAATAGTTTAGAAGAAGTAAGACAATATGCAGCAGAACTTTTAGGAAAAACATTAGTCACATTCCAAACAGGACCAGAAGGTCTACCTGTTAGTAGAATTTACATAGAAGAAGGGACAAACATAGATAAGGAATTCTACGTTGCTATTACATTAGATAGAAGTAAATCAAAGCTTATAATAATGGCATCTGCTGAAGGTGGTATGGAAATAGAAGAAGTAGCTGCTAAAAATCCAGATGCAATCATAACAGAAGTAATTGACCCATTCTTAGGATTAAGACCATTCCAAGCGAGAAATATTGCTTTAAAGCTTGGATTTCCTAAAAACTTAATTAATAAAGTTGCATCTATTTTTGTAAAACTTTACGAAGTTTATATGAATGAAGATGCTTCTATGGTTGAAATAAACCCATTAGTATTAACAAAAGAAGGTAATGTAGTTGTATTGGATGCTAAGGTGGATTTTGATGATAACGCGTTATACAGACACCCTGATATTATGGAAATGGAAGACCCTACTCAAGAATCAGAATTAGAAGTAAAAGCTAAACAATACAACCTTAATTATATTAAGTTAGATGGAAATATTGCTTGTATGGTTAATGGTGCAGGGCTTGCAATGGCAACAATGGATACAATTAAACTTGCTGGAGGAGAGCCTGCTAACTTCTTAGATGTTGGTGGTTCAGCAAATGCAGAGCAAATAGCAAATGCGTTTAAAATTATCCTTTCTGACCCTAATGTAAAAGCAATATTTATAAATATTTTTGGTGGAATATTAAGATGTGATAGACTTGCAGAAGGTATTATAAAAGCTTCTGAAGAAGTTAAACCTCATGTCCCTATAGTAGTTAGAATGGAAGGAACGAATGTTGAGCTTGGCAAAAAAATGTTAAATGAATCTGGATTAAACTTCATTACTGCAGGTACTATGTGGGAAGGTGCTGTAAAAGCTGTAGAAGCAGCAAAAGGTCAAAACTAGTAAATAATAAAAGGAGGAATAAAAGAATGAGTGTATTAGTTAACAAAGATACTAAAGTAATAGTTCAAGGAATAACAGGGAAAGAAGGTTCTTTCCATGCTACACAGTGTAAAGCATATGGAACACAAGTTGTAGGTGGAGTAACTCCTGGAAAAGGAGGACAGGAAGTAGAAGGAATACCTGTTTTTGATAGCGTAAAAGAAGCAGTAGAAAATACCGGTGCAGATTGTTCTCTAATTTTTGTCCCTCCTCCATTTGCAGCAGATGCAATTGTAGAAGCTGTTGATGCTGGAATTAAAACTGTAATTTGTATTACCGAAGGAATACCTGTTAATGATATGATTCCTGTAAAAAATTACATAAAAACTTACTACCCTGATACTGTTTTAATTGGACCAAACTGTCCAGGAGTAATTACCCCAGAAGAAGCTAAAATAGGGATTATGCCAGGGCATATATTCAAAAAAGGAAATGTTGGACTTGTGTCAAGGTCTGGAACTTTAACATATGAAGCTGCATACCAATTAACACAAAGAGGCATTGGACAATCTACAGCAGTCGGTATTGGTGGGGACCCTGTGCCAGGAACTGTTTTTGCAGATGTTTTAAAATGGTTTCAAGACGATACAGAAACACAAGCAATTGTTATGATTGGTGAAATTGGTGGAACCGCAGAAGAAGAAGCAGCAGAGTTTATAAAAGAGTATATAACTAAACCAGTGATTGCGTATATTGCGGGAGTAACAGCTCCTCCAGGAAAAAGAATGGGACACGCTGGTGCTATCATAGCAGGTGGAAAAGGAACCGCAGAAGAAAAATACAAAGCGTTAGAAGCTGCAGGAGCAACTACAGTTAAAAATATTTCTACTATCGGTGAAGTAGTAGAGAAAATCTTAAAAGGATAAAAAACAAAAGGGGGGAATTATCTCCTCCCTTCCCTTTTTGAAAAACAAGTAAATCCATCAATATGCCTTTCCAACGTATTTAATATAAATTAAACTCTAACTGAAACTTTCCTGATTAAAATCATTGGGATACAAAAATAAAAGTTTTAGTATGTTTTACATAAAAATAAAACATGGAGGTATGAAAATGCCAAAAGTAAATAACTATGTTGATATTTCAACAATTGACAAAGAAGCAAAAAGAGATTTTATTGACAGACATTCTCCTTTTGTTCATGTTGAAGATACTCCAGTAAAAGGACAAAAATTAAGAGTAAAAGTAAAAGTTGGAAACGAATACTGCCATCCTGATGATTTTGACCACTACATTGCATGGATTCAGCTCTGGGATGGAGATACATTCCTTGGACAAGTAAATTTTGTTCCTGGAGTTCAAGGAAACCAATGTTCACAAGCAGAAGCTGACTTTTTCATTGTTCCAACTAAAAGTAAATTAAAACTTCAAGCTATGAGCTACTGTACAAAGCATGGTTTATGGCAAGGTCCAGAAGTTGAATTAGAAGTTCAAGAAGCAGAAGCAACTGTAGGAGCTTGATGAAAAGATTTCCTACAAATAAACATAAATTAAAATAGCAATTAAAATCACACAAGGCCCCCCCTTTAAAGGGGGCTTTTTGTTTTTATTCACTAATTTGATGATAAATATCATAACTAATCTTTTATCATGAATTTAGCTTAAAAAAGAATAAAATTTGGGGGTGTAGAAATGAAATTAGAACCAAAGGATTATTTAAAACCCTGTAGTCTTGAAGATATATCAGATGAGCAAATAGAAGTTCATTTCGAGGCTCATTACAAAGGATATATTGCTAAATACAATGAAATTCAGGAAAAGTTATCAAACCTTGATTTTTCAGATAGAAGTAAGGCTAATCAAAATTATTCTGAATATAGAGCCCTAAAAGTAGAAGAGAGCTTTAATTATATGGGAGTAGTTTTACATGAGTTGTATTTTGAAAATCTAATAGGAGGAGGAAAAGGAGAACCTTCTTCAAAACTTCGAGAATTAATAGAAAAAACTTTTGGAAGTATCGAAAATTGTTTTAATGAAATAAAAGCAACAGCCATAGCTTGCAGAGGTTGGTCAATCCTTATATATGATTTATATAATAATCAACTCATAGTAAATGGATTAGATGCCCATAACAATTTAGGTATGATGATGAGTTATCCTTTGATTGTAGTAGATGTATATGAACATGCTTATTATGTAGATTATAAAAATAAGAGAGCTCCATATGTAGATGCTGTTTTTAAAAATTTAAACTGGAATATTATAAACTCTAGATTTGAAAAAATCATTTCCAAATAAAATTAGATTAGATATGTAAGTTTTTTTATTAAACTTTGATTTTTTGATTGGTTTTCTAAAAAGTTATATGTTTTATAAATACAATTAATAACATCCCTTGCTCTTATACTTTCTTTTCCTTTATCTTTTATAGAAAAATCTCCAGCTATACCATGTAATAAAACAGCTGTCTTAATTGCTTCAATAACCGGTAGCCTATTTATTAATGCTCCAATAATACCAGCAAGGACATCACCAGTTCCTGCTTTTGCCATTCCCTCATTCCCTGCTATTGAATAGTAAACTGTTTCATCAGGGAAAACAATTAATGTTCTAGAAAATTTAACTACTAAAATAGAATTTGTTTCTTTTGAAAATTGCAAAGCTATTTCTTCAAGATTTTCTTTTAAAACCTTAACTTCAATTCCTGTTAATCTTGAAAATTCCCCTAAATGAGGTGTTAAAACTGTTGGATACTTTCTTTTTTTTAATAATTGCTTAAATTTACTTAATTTAACTAAGCTATTTATTCCATCTGCATCTATAACTAAAGGCAGTTTTTGCTTTAAAACTTCATTCATAAGATTAACTGTTCCTTCAGAAACTCCCATTCCCATTCCAATTGTAATACTTGAAAATTTACCATTTTTAATAATATCTTTTAAATATTTTGATGCTTTTTTAGAAAACATACCATCATTAGATGGAGCTGGTATAGACATTTCTTCTATAAGGTTTTCTTCAATAACCAAGTTAATATCTTCAGGTATAAATACTGTTGTTAGCCCTGCACCTGCATTTGTTGAAGCTAAAGCAGATAATATAACTGCCCCTGATTTTCCAGTACTTCCACCAATTATTAAATTGTGTCCAAACTTATACTTATGGCTATCTTTTTCTCTTTTGGGAAGTTCTATATTAGAAATTGTTAATAAATTCCTATTTATTATTTTTTCATAACTTTTGTCTAAAGATATATCTACTATAAAAACCTCTCCACAAAATTCAGAAGCAGGGTATAAAATATGGCAAACTTTTGGATAACCAAATGTAATTGTTATATCTGCTTTTACAAATTTACCATCTATATTACCTGTATCTGCAGATAATCCAGATGGAATATCTATAGAAACTACATTTTTAGAATATCTATTTATATAATCTATTGCCTTCTCTTTATATCCTTTAACTGGAGGTTTAAATCCAGTTCCAAATATTGAGTCAATAACAACGTCAGCATTTTTTATTGCGTTTATTAGTCTTGATATATTTTCTTCTTTTATAAAAAAGCATTCAACTCCAAGTTTTTCCAAAATTTCAAAATTTACTTTGTTATCCTGAGATAGCTTTGATAAGTTTGAGGCAAGTAAAAAAACTTTTACTTCTTTTCCTTGATCAAATAAATACCTTGCAATAACAAGACCATCTCCTCCGTTATTCCCTGAACCTGCTATTATTACAAATTTATTTTTATCTTTAAACTTATTCCAAATAACCTCAAAAGCTCCCTTTCCTGCATTTTCCATTAAAACTAAAGAATTAATACCTGTTAACTTTATGGAACTTTCATCTATAAACTTCATTTCTTCTGCTTTTAAAATTTTCATCTTACTTCCCTCAAATGGACAAAATTGTAATTTTTTGCAAATCTATAAAATATTAACAAAATTGTAATAACAAAAATGTAAACAAAAATAATTTAAAGCTTTTTTATCTAAATAAATATTACTATAAATTTTTGGCATAAATCTTTCATTAAGAAAATACAGAACGTAAGAGGTAAAAAAAATGAAAGGGAAAGTTTATTTAATAGGTTGTGGAACAGGAGACCCAGAGCTTTTAACAATAAAGGCTTTAAAAACTTTTAATAAATTAGATATAGCACTTGTAGACCATTTAATTTCAGAAGAAATAATAGAACTTTTACCTAATCAAGTGAAAATTTTATATGTAGGAAAACAAAAAGGAAAATTATCAATTAAACAGGAAGAAATAAACAAGCTTATATATGAATTTGCAAAAGAAGGATTAACTGTTGGAAGATTAAAAAGTGGAGACCCTTATATATTTGGGAGAGGGGGCGAAGAATGTTTATTTTTAGTTGAAAGAGGAGTGGAAGTGGAAGTTATTCCCGGTATTTCTTCTGCTATTTCCGCTCCTCTTCATGCAGGGATACCTGTTGTTATGAGAGGATATGCCACCTCTTTTTCTGTAGTTTCTGCGCACTTAGCAGGAAATAAGTTTAACAAAGATTGGATACCCTTATTAAAGCTTAAAAATCATACAGTTGTGGTTTTAATGGGATTAAGTAGAGTGAAAGATATTTTAGAAGAAGCTAAAAAAGAAAATATAAATTTAAACACACCTGTTGCAATAATTAGCAATGCTTCTAGAAAAAATCAAAAAGTAATAACAGGAAAATTAAAAGATTTAGTAAAAATTTCTAAAAATGCAGAAAAACCAGCTGTAATTGTTTTTGGTGAAGTTGTTAAACTAAAAGACAAGCTATTGAAATTCAATGAAATTCATGAAATTTTACAAGGAGAGGCAGTATGGAAAAACTCTTAAAGGTTTCTCAAGAAAGAAATAAAAAGCTAAATAAAATAGAAAAGTTAAAACAAGAACATACTCCACAAGAAGCATGGGAAAAACTTGAATACTACGCAAAAAATGGTTTTTCTTCTATACCCCAACATAATTTGGATTACTTTTTTAAATGTTTTGGAGTTTTTTACCGTCCTGCAACACCTGAAAAATTTATGATTAGGGTTAGAATTCCCGGTGGAAGGTTAACCTACAAGCAAGCTAAAAAATTAGGTGAAGTAGCACAAAAATATGGAAATGATTACATAGATTTAACAACTAGAATGCAAGTGGAGCTCAGATTTATAACAATAGATAACTTACCTACTGT
>DTZN01000178.1 GCA_012961365.1 Hydrogenothermaceae bacterium | reverse complement strand
GATCTTTAAAAAATGGAGTAAAAAGAGAGAGGATGACACCTAGACCAAAAGCAAAGAGCGTTTGTATGAGCATAATAGGCAGAAGCCATAAGAAGTTCCATGTTATTGGTTGCTCTATAAGCAACAAAAACCCAAGTCCTAAAAGCATGGCAAGCAAGAAGGTAAAAAACTCTGTAAGGACGATGGCTATTTGAAATGAGTACATGGGAACATTGATTTTTTTGATCAAGTGTGCTTTTTCGAAAAAAGAGGTATTAAGACGTAAAAGTATGGTGCTAAAAGATGTCCATGCGAGCAGACCTGGAACAAGATAGATACTGTAGGAGTAGCTGTTGTCTATGATGTTTAGTTTCATTTTCATAAAATCTGAAAAGATGACAGTGTAGATAAATATAGTCACAACTGGCGATATAAAATACCACAACTCTCCAAAACCTGTACCTATGTAGCGCTCTTTAAAATCTCTTTTTGCAAAATCAAAAGCGAGTAAAATATTATGCTTCATGCAAGCGCCTTAACATCTTTGAAAATCATCTTCAACTCTTATGATATCATCTTCTCCTGTATAGTCACCGACTTGTGTCTCTATGAGGACAACATCTGTTTTGCTTTTGTTTTCAAGTCTATGGAGTTCTCCTATTTTTATATAGGTGGATTCGTTTGCTTTGAGAGTTTGCGTAGTGTTACCGATGGTGACAGTTGCGGTGCCACTGATGACTACCCAGTGTTCACTTCGGTGGAGATGTTTTTGCAAAGAGAGACGTTTGCCTGGTTTGACAACAAGGCGTTTTATTTTATAGCCTTTGCTCTCTTCTAGTATTGTATATGTTCCCCATGGGCGGTGGGCTGTTTGGTGGATGTTGTGTAGTGTGCTTTCTCTGCCTTGGAGCTCCTTGACGATCGATTTTATTTTTTGGGAGTCTCCTTTTTTGCTAATAAGTAGTGCATCGGGGGTATCTACTACGATAAGCTCATCAATATTAACAAGAGAGATGAGACGCTCACTGGGGTAAACAAAATTGTTTGTTGAATTGATAGCGATAAGATTTTCATTGCAAGTGTTTCCGTTGTGATCGACTGCAAACTCTTGTGCGAGTGCATCAAAGCTACCAAGGTCTGACCAGCCTATGTCAGCAGATACTACTTTGACTCTGTCGCTCTTCTCCATAACAGCATAGTCTATACTCTCTTTTGGAATAGCCACCATGTGCTCATGTTGGATACGAATCATATCTGCTTTTGTGTTTGCATTTTCATAGGCTATTTTTGATGCTTCATAGATCTGGGGCGAATATTTTTGTAGCTCTTTGAGAAATACTCCTGCTTTGAAACAAAACATTCCACTATTCCAGTAGAAGTTGCCTGCATCGAGATAGGATTTTGCGGTTTTGAGGTCTGGTTTTTCGTGAAAAGCCCTGACATGAAAACCATCTGCTTCGATGTAGCCAAATCCAGTTTCAGGAAAGGTTGGTTGTATGCCAAAGGTGACGAGATTTTCCTCTTGGGCTAGTTCTTTTGCAGTCTGTAGTGCTTCTGTGTAGGCGTTCTCATCTTTTATGAGATGATCTGATGGTGAGACTAAGACGATCTCATCTTCTTTGAGGGCAAAGCATGCAAGTGCTATTGCTGGAGCGGTATCGCGACCGAGTGGCTCTAAGAGGAATTTGTCTGTTTTTATCTGGAGCTCTTCGAGTTGATCAAGAGATAAAAAGTACTGTTGCGCATTTGAGACGATGAATTGCTGTTTGCATGTATGTTTATTTCTTTGTACAGTAAGTTGAAAGAGTGATTTGTCGTCGAACAGTTTTACAAATTGTTTTGGCATAAGTGTTCTGCTAATTGGCCAGAGTCTTGTGCCATTGCCACCGCATAGTATAATGTTTGTCATAGATTATCTTATCTCTTTTCATGTTGATTGTTT
>DTZN01000177.1 GCA_012961365.1 Hydrogenothermaceae bacterium | reverse complement strand
TTTCAACAAACCCGTTTTAGCCATTTGTGTTGGTATGCAAGCGCTCCTACAAAGCTTTGAAGAAAATGGCGGCGTAGAAGCATTAGGTATTTTTGATGGTGTTGTTACACAAATTATTGAGTAATTACTAGAAGAAGGGAGAATATAAATGGCTAGAGAAATAATAACTCTCGTTTGTACTGAGTGTAAAAGAAAGAACTATACAACTACAAAAAATAAAAGAAAACATCCAGATAGATTAGAGCTTAGAAAGTATTGCAAATGGTGTAATAAACATACTCTTCATAGAGAAGCAAAATAAAAGGGGCAATAGCTCAGTTGGTAGAGCACGGGACTCCAAATCCCGCGGTCGGGGGTTCGAGTCCTCCTTGCCCCGTTTTATTACTTAATTGGAGATAAAATGGATAAGCTATTTGGATTTTTGCTTGAAGTTAAAAAAGAATTAAAAAAGGTAACATGGCCTTCCCCGCAGCAGGTAAAAATAGCTACTGTAGCAGTTATAATTTTTACTTTAGTAATTTCTATATATTTATGGATATGCGATTTGGCTTTTAGCAGAATTATAGACTATCTTTTCAAGTAATTAGGGGTAAGTAAATGCCAGAAGAAAAAAAACAAGTTTTAGAAGAAAAATCTCAAGAAGAAAAAAAGTGGTATGCATTATATACACAGTCTAACTTAGAAGTTAGAGCAAGGGAAAATCTTTTAAAGCAGTTAGAGCTTAATAATTTACAAGATTTGGTTGATGAGGTTATCGTTCCTGCAGAAGAAAAAGTAGTTATAAAATCAATGGGAAAAGAAAAATATAAGCTTTCTCTTAAGACTAACGATAGAGAAATAGAAGTCCCCGGGAAAAAAGGGATAACAAAATTTATTATAGAAAATGGAACTGTTAGAGTTGCTGAAAGTGTAGAAGGTGATGAAGCATGTGTTAGACATAGTCCTATATCAAAACCAGGGCAAAAAATACAATGTAAAGAAAATAAAACAGAAGCAAAAATAGTATTAGAAAATAAAATATTCCCTGGGTATTTATTAATAAAAGCAAAGTTAACAGATGAATTAATAGATTTAATTAAGAAAACTCCATACATTATAGGATTTGTTAGTGCTGGTGGAATGCCAGTTCCTTTAGAAGAAAATGAAGTAAAAAGAGTTTTAGGTCAAATACAAAAAGGAGCTCCTAAAGTTAAAAAATCCCTTTACTCTGAAGGTGAAAAAGTTAGAGTTATTGAAGGTCCATTTATGAACTTTACAGGAGTTATAGAAAAAGTAATTCCAGAAAAAGAAAAATTAATTGTTTCAATATCAATATTTGGAAGAGCTACACCGGTTGAACTTGAGTTCTCTCAAGTAGAGAAGATATAAGTTCAACAGGTATTTAAAGAAGAACTCAAGGAGGTGTAAATTTATGGCTAAAAAAGAAGTAGGGAAAATAGAGCTGATGATACCAGCTCAGCAGGCTTCTCCATCTCCACCAGTTGGACCAGCACTTGGTCAGCATGGTGTAAATATTATGGAGTTTGTTAAAGCATTCAATGCTGCAACTTCTGAAATGAAACCTGGAACCATTGTTCCAGTAGTGATTACTGTTTATAATGACAGGTCATTTACTTTCATTTTAAAAACTCCTCCAGCTTCATATTTGTTAAAAGAAGCTGCTGGAATTAAAAAAGGTGCTTCTGACCCAAAAAGAGAAAAGGTTGGCAAAGTTACAAGGCAACAGATTGAAGAAATTGCAAAGATAAAAATGAAAGACCTTAACACAGAAGATATAGAAACAGCAGTGAAAATTATTGCAGGAACTGCACGCTCTATGGGAATAGAAGTTGAAGGATTGGAGGCGTAAGCTATGGCAAAAAGAGGAAAAAAATATTTAAATGCTTTAAAGGTTCTAGATAAGGAAAAACTTTATACATTGGAAGAAGCAGTAAATAAGGTAAAAGAAATGGCAGATATTACCAAAAGAAATTTTGACCAAACTGTTGAGTTGATATTTAGACTAGGAGTAGACCCTAAATATGCAGATCAAATGGTTAGAGGTTCTACTGTTTTACCACATGGACTTGGAAAGCCAATTAAGGTTCTTGTTATAACTCAAGGTGAAAAGGTTAAAGAAGCTGAAGAAGCAGGTGCTGATTATGTTGGTGGTGAAGATATAATAGATAAAATTTTGAAAGAAAACTGGATTGACTTTGATGTTGTTATAGCAACTCCTGATATGATGCCGAAAGTTGCTAAATTAGGTAGAATTTTAGGTCCAAGAGGACTAATGCCAAACCCTAAAGTTGGAACAGTTACTCAAGATGTTAAAAAGGCAGTATCCGAAGCTAAAAAAGGTAGAGTAGAATTTAAAGTAGATAAAACAGGAAATCTCCACGTTCCAATAGGAAAAGTTTCATTTGATACTGATAAACTTGTAGAAAATGCTTTAACTGTCTATGATACTATCTTAAAACTAAGACCTTCAGGATTAAAAGGTCAGTATATTAAAAATGCAGTAATAAAAGCTACTATGGACCCATCTGTAAAACTTGATATAGTAAAAATCCAAAAAGAACTTGAAGCTAAAGCAGCTTAAGTAAAACGGAGGAATAAACCATGTCAGAAGCAGTAATGAGAAAATCTATACAGAAAAAACAACAGGTAGTAAATGAAATAAAAGATAAAATAGAAAAAGCTAAATTGATGGTTATTTTTGATTTTACAGGTGTTGATGCTAATTCTATGGCAGATTTTAGAAAGCAAATAAGAAAAAAAGATGCTGAAATAAAAGTAATAAAAAATACAATTCTTTATAGAGCTTGCAATGGAACAAAACTTTATGATAAAATTAATATTTTTGAAGGGCCGTCTGCAGTTATATTTGCGTATGAAGATATTGTAGATGCTGCTAAAGCTCTAAAAGAGTTTCTAAAAACTAGTGAAAGTGCAAAAGTAAAAGCAGGATTATTAGATGGTAGATACGTATCCCCAGAGGAAATAGATGCACTTGCATCGCTACCAAGCAGAGAAGAATTACTAGCACAACTTTTTGCTATGATGCAAGCACCTATTACGAACTTTGTGCGTGTGCTTAATGCTGTTCCACAAAAAGCAGTTATGGTGCTTAATGCTATTAAAGAGAAAAAAGAACAAGAAGGATAAAAATTTTTTAAGAAAAAAATTTTAGGAGGTTTTCATAACATGGCAACAATTACTAAAGAAGAAATTAAAGAAGCTATTAAAAACATGACTGTTTTAGAGCTAGCTGAGCTTGTTAAAGAGTTAGAAGAAGAATTTGGAGTTTCTGCTGCTGCTATGGTTGCTGCTGCTCCTGCTGCAGGTGGTGCTGCTGGAGGTGCTGCTGAGGAGGAAAAAACTGAATTTGATGTTATCTTGCAAAGCCCTGGAGATAAGAAAATTAATGTTATCAAAGTTGTTAGAGAGATTACTGGTCTTGGTCTTAAAGAAGCTAAAGAACTCGTTGATAATGCTCCAAAACCAATCAAAGAGGGAGTTTCTAAAGAAGAAGCTGAACAAATTAAAGCTAAGCTTGAAGAAGCTGGTGCTACAGTCGAAGTTAAGTAATTTTAGCTTTATCTATTTTAAATATATATAAACTTTAAGGCAGGTCATTCCTTTAAGGGAGTGGTCTGCCTTTTGTCATTTTAAAACAAAATCCCATTTTAAAGGTGGAGAAGAATATGAGAAACATAGAAAACAGAAGACATATAAAAAAATTGGTTCATAATCCTTTAAGAAAAAACCTTTCTAGAAGAAAAGAAACGATAACTCCTCCAGACCTTCTTCATGTTACAAAAAAATCTTTTGAAGAATTTGTTCAGTTTAATAAAAATCCTTATGAAAGGGAAGATAAAGGTTTAGAACACATATTTAGAACTTCTTTCCCATTAGTAGATCCAAATGGGCAAGTTGAAATTAGGTATATAGCTTACGAAATTGGAGACTGGGAGTGTGGTCAGTGTAGGAAACCTTTACCTGATGATGTAGTAGGTGGTCCTGGCATAGCATGTCCACATTGTGGAGGAGTTTTGATATATAAAGAAAAATTTACAGTGGAGGACTGTAAATATAAAGGGTTAACTTACTCAACACCTTTAAGGGTTTTACTTGAACTTGTTGTAAATCAAGTTAATCCAGAAACAGGAGAAGTAATACCTAGATTTACTAAAAAACAAAAGGTATATTTTGGAGAAGTTCCATTACTTACTCCTTATGCAAACTTCATTATAAACGGAACAGAAAGAATTGTTGTTTCTCAGTTAATTAGGTCTTCTGGTATATTTTTCGAAGGAAAAGAAGACAAAACTAAAGATGTTCTAACAAGAATTATATATAAGGGCTCAATAATTCCAGAGAAAGGTTCAAGACTTGAGTTTGAATACGCTACAAATGTTGAAATTTTCCATGCAAGAATAGATAGAAGAAAGCTTCTTGGAACAACTGTTTTAAGAGCTTTTGGTTTAGATACTGCATCTAAGATTTTAAAAGCTTTTTATGGAGATAACTTCTTAACTTTAACTGTAAAAGATGGGGTTTTATATAATCCTGAAAAAGGTGTAGAAGTATCGTTGGAAGAACTTTCTAACGATGAAATATTTATTACATATATAACTGAAGAAGATGATGAAAAAGGACATAGAATAAAAGTTAGAAAAGAGGCTTATGTAGAACCTGAAAACCTTGAGAAGTTTATAAATGATGATAGATATGAAATTGAAGAAATTGTTGCTATTGACCCATTAATATTTAGAAAATCTCCTTATGGAAATATAATCATAGAAACATTGAAAAAAGACCAGCCTAAGATAAACAAAGATTTTACCTTCCAAGATGCTGCTAGAGTTGAAATATACCGTAAAATGAGACCTACAGATACTGCAGTAATGGACCCTAAAGCTTTTTTAAGAAGAGCAAATGAGTTATTTGTTGCAATGTTTTATGATGCGCAAAGATTTGATTTATCTAGAGTTGGTAGAGTAAAAATAAATGCTAAGGTTCATGATATACCAAATACAATAAAACCATTAGATTTAGAAAATTTATTAGAAAAATATCCACCTTTATCACTTGCTGAAGATGTAAAAGTTAGAAAAGAAACTATACCAGCTGGAACAAAAATAGATGCAGAAGTTATTGAAAAACTGAAAAATGCTAAATTTAAAGAGTTGAAAGTCGAACCTTACTTAGATGATGAAGCAAGATTTGTTCTTCTTATAGATGTTATTAATATTGTTAAATATCTTCTTGAACTTAGACTTGGTAAAAAACAAGTTGATGATATAGCACACCTTGGAAATAGAAGGGTTAGACCTGTTGGGGAACTCTTAGAAGCTCAAACTAGAGTTGGCTTTTTAAGAATGGCAAAAGCATTTAAAGATAGAGTTGCTACTGTAGATTTAGAAGACCCTTCTATAAAGCCTGCTAATTTTATTAATCCTAGGTATGTAACAGGTTCTATCATTGAATTCTTAAAAGGTGGACAGTTATCACAATTTATGGACCAGGCTAATCCACTTGCAGAGTTGACCCATAAAAGAAGATTATCTGCTTTAGGACCTGGTGGTTTAACAAGGGATAGTGCGAAATTTGAAATCAGGGACGTTCACCCTACTCACTATGGTAGAGTTTGTCCAATAGAAACACCAGAAGGTCAAAACATTGGTTTAATTTCTTCTATGACTGTTTTTGCTACATTAAATAAGTTTGGATTTTTGGTGTCTCCATATAGAAAAGTTATAAATGGAAAAGTTACTAATGAAATTGAGTATTTAGCAGCATATGATGAGGAAAAATATGTAATAGCACAGGCTAATGCTCCAATAGATAATGAAGGAAATTTCTTAAGAGATAGAGTATTAGCAAGAGCTAAGGGAGACATTAGACTTGTATCTCCTCAAGAAGTGGATTATATGGATGTTTCTCCTAAACAGGTAGTATCTGTTTCTGCTTCCTTAATCCCATTCCTTGAGCATGATGATGCGAATAGAGCATTAATGGGTTCTAATATGCAACGTCAAGCAGTTCCTCTTTTAAAGACAGAGTATCCTCTTGTTGGAACAGGAATGGAAAAAACAGTTGCAGATAATTCTGGTGCTACTGTTAGAGCAAAAAGAGGTGGAGAAGTAGTTTCGGTTTCTGGTGATGAGATTGTTATCAAGGTAAATAAAGAAGAAATAGATACAAATGACCCATTAGATATTGGAATAGATGTTTACAAATTAAAGAAATTCAAAGGTTCTAACCAAGCAACTTGTATTAACCAAAGACCATTAGTTAGAACTGGCGATACTGTAGAAGCTGGAGCAGTGATAGCTGATGGAACTTCTACTTATAAAGGAGAATTATCTCTTGGCAAAAATGTGTTGGTAGCGTTTATGCCTTGGAGGGGATATAATTTTGAAGATGCTATTGTAATTTCTGAAAGACTTGTTAAAGATGATGTATTTACTTCTGTTCACATAGAAGAATTTGAAGTAGAAGCAAGAGATACAAAACTTGGGGCAGAAGAAATAACTAGAAATATTCCTGGTGTTTCTGAAAGAGCTTTAGCGAACCTAGATGAACATGGAATTGTTAGAGTTGGTGCCTATGTGAGACCAGGGGATATTCTTGTTGGAAAAGTAACTCCAAAAGGAGAAACACAACCTACCCCTGAAGAAAAATTACTTTTAGCTATATTTGGAGAAAAAGCTTCTGATGTTAAAGATTCATCTTTAAGAGTTCCTGCTGGTGTTGAAGGTATAGTTATAGATGTTCAGGTTTTTGCAAGAAAGCAAGGAAAATCAAAGAAAAATGAATATCTAGATAACTTGATAAAAGAAGAACTACAACAGTTAGATAAAGAGTTAGAGCTTAAAAGGAAATTTATCTTAGAAAGAAGAGATGAGGAAGTTAAAAAACTAATTATTGGTAAAAAAGTTTCTAAAGATATAAGAATTGCAGGTAAAGTTGTTATAAAATCAGGTGGAGAAATAACTGAAGAAAATGTAAACGATGCTCTTAGGTTTATAGTTATAAATCCTGCAGGTTTCTTAGATGATAAAGAAACTATCAAACAGGTTAAAGAAATTGTGTCTAAAGCTAAATTACAACAAGAACTATGGGAAAACCTATACGAAAAAAGAAGGCAAACTATAGAAAAGGGTGCAG
>DTZN01000176.1 GCA_012961365.1 Hydrogenothermaceae bacterium | reverse complement strand
AAGCTTGCTCAAAATTTCCTTTCTTTAGATTAATCAAACCTAAAACAAAATAAGCATCGTCAAGATTTTTACCTGTATTTTTTAGTTTCTTTGCTAATTCTTCTGCTTTTGATAAATTTCCTGCATTTAACTCTCGATACATCATTTCCACTAAAGAAATCTTTTTAGGAAAAATTTTGGAAAGTATTTTTTCTTCTGGAGATTTTGAATAATTTTTCTTAGTGTTTAAAGACAAATTTCTAGGATAAACTATTCTTTCAAGAATAATATCACATCTTCTTATAAAAGCATCTGGAAATTGCTTTTTTACAGTATCTAGTAATTCTTTAGCTTTCGAATATTTTTTGTATCCTCCAACTCTTAAAACATAGAAGTTTCCTATTTTTTCTATTCTTGCAAGAGGAAAATTTTTTAACTTTTCATATTTTGGAATTTCAAACTTTAGAACCTTTGATGTTGATACTTGAACACAGTGTAAATTTTTAGCAGGTTTCCACTCTATATCAAGTCTTTTTACATTTTTTTTCTTCATTTTTTGTAATTATCTCATCTTCTTTGTAAGCAGAAACCTCTTCTATAAATGCAATTATATTATGTCTTTCTAAATAGTTCCTTATCCTTAATGCTTCATTTATGTCTTTTGTCTTTGCACATTTTATTTCATGCTCATATATTTTACAATCTTCAATTCCTATATCTTTTAATATTTTTAATTTTTGAGACATATCTATTGAAGAGGATATATCTATTTTTAACTGGTATTCACCATAAGACAATGAAGAAATAAAAAGCATAAAATATACAACTATATTTAATCATTACCACCCCTGTAATTATTTTCTAAAGCTATTTCAAAAAATTCACAAAAATAGTTATTTTTATCAATTGTCTTCAAACTTTTATATTTTTCTAAATACCTTTTGTCATTATATAAAAAATAAAACCATTTATACACACAATAAGGGGATTCTTTTTTTTGTTGATTTTCTCTATTATAGTAAAAATTTAAAGGTATATATCCATTTTTTTTAAAAAATCTGTTTACAGAATAAAAAGTTTTTATTAAAAGTTTAAGCTTTTTAGGATTATCTAGAAATGTGTAAGGTATTAACCTATAGGTATCTAAACTTGCAAAGTTTATCTTTTGCCAACTAATAAGGCAATTAATATAGAATAAAATTCTGCAAAATAAAGCAAAAAGGACAAAATAAAATTGATAGGATTATCTGTATTAATAGTATTAAACGTCCTCCAATAAAAATATCTTAATGTGATAAAAATACCTGTAAGTATTATTAATTTCACATACTCTGTTTTCTTCTTAAAAAAAATTAATATAACTCCTATTAAAAGTAGAGAAATTATAAATTGATTTAAAGTTGATGTTTGAGCAATAATAAAAAGACCATATATGGGAAAAAGAAAAATCAAAAATATTTTAGCTAACTTCTCTTTGTTTTCTTTTGAAATTCTAAAATCCAAGAAAATCATGTTTCACCAAACAACATAAGTTTAAGTTTTGATATTGGGTAGTCATTTTCATTTAAATTTTCTTGTTTCTTTGCATATATATTGGTATTAACATGTCCAGACTTTTCTTGTTCTAAAAACTGTATTAATTTCCATTTGTGCTTTAAATTATCAAACTCAGAAGACATATAAAATTCGGGAAAATTTTCCATTTTTACCCCATTTACAATAAAAATTAACAATCAATTTAGACTTACAATTTATCTTATTATTCGGTCTTTTGTATTTTAACTTAAAAAAAGCAAAAAAATAGAAAAAAACTTGTTTACATCAACAAAAATTTTTTAAGCTTTCAATAATATGCTTTATTTTTTCTTCTTTTTCCTTTAACTCCTCATACAGTTTTTTTTCTTTTTCTACAACTTCTTTAGGAGCTTTTTCCACAAAATTCTTGTTTGAAAGTTTTTTCTCTGATATAGATATGGATTTTTGTGTTTCTTTTAGAATTTTTTCTTGTCTTGCAAGTTCTTTTTTAATATCTATAGCTCCTGCTATGTCTAAATACCCTTCTGCTAGTGAAGATATAACTGCTACTGTGTTTTTTGGTTTTTCTACATTTTCATCTATTGTTATATTTTCCAGTTTGGCAAGTAGTTTTAACGCTGGTAAAGTTTTTTGTAAGACTTCTTTAAACTGGCTGGTTTTTGGCTTTATAACAATATCTAGTTTTTGTGAAGGCTGTATTCCAAAATCTGCCCTTAATGCCCTGATTGCAATAATAAATTCCTTTAATGCTTCTATGAGCTTTTCTTCTTCTTCAAATATTAGGTTATCTTGCTTTTCAGGGAATTTTGCAATTGGTAGATATTTAACTTCCTTTTTAATAGGAATTTTTTGCCATATTTCTTCTGATAAGAAAGGCATTACAGAGTGTAGTAATCTCATAGACTTGTCTAAAACATAAGCTAAAACCGATAAAGCTGTTTGCTTTTCTTCTTCCAATCCTTTATAAATTCTTTCTTTTGTAAATTCTAAATACCAATCACAGTATTCATGCCAGAAAAAGTCATATATTCCATTTGCATAATCGTTATATTTATAACTAACAATTGCATTTTCTAGTTTT
>DTZN01000175.1 GCA_012961365.1 Hydrogenothermaceae bacterium | reverse complement strand
TTAAGACAAGTTTATATTCATGGTCCTATTGGTGTTTCAAGATTAAGAACAAAATATGGTAATAGAAAAAACAGAGGTCATGCTCCTGAAAGACATGTAAAGGCTAGTGGTAAAATAATAAGAACAATATTACAACAATTAGAAAAAGCAGGTTTAATAACTTATAAGGAAATAAAAAGAGAAAAAAACGTTTATAAAGGGAGGGTTGTAACTGATAAAGGAAGATCTTTCTTGGATAAAATCGCAACAAAAATATATAACTCTCTAAGCTAATTTAAACTAAAAACTTTCTATTTGCCTCTAATTGTAATATCTTTTTTCCTTCAAATTCAGCAGCTGTAAGAATTTTAACGTCAAACTCTTTTGCAAATTTAAGTACATCCTTTATTTTTTCTTTGTATTTTAGATCTCTTAGCAAATGATGATCTAAAACAATTTTTTCTACATCTGTTTTTTCAATAAAACTTTTTATATTTTCATTACTTTTTTTTGTTAGCATTTTATCCCATTTATAATGATAAGTTGCGGGTCCAGACATTACTAATATTTTAGGATTAAACTCAATCAGCTCCTTTAAAGTCTCTTTAGGAATAATTCCTTGGATATCAGAGGCAAATAAAAAAGAACTCTCCTTGTATTCAATATAAACTCCAATTACCTTTCCTAATAGAGAGTTTTTTGGACCATGCCAGAGTGGTTTTGTAAATCTTATTAAGGTGTTTCCAATTTCTAATTTTTTGTTATCAGCTTTTTCAAATTTAAAATTTTTGTTTATTTCTTTTGCTTTTTTTACTACTCTTTTAGCCCTTAATTCTTGAGATTTGTTAGTGTTTTTATAGTCCTTTATAAAAAATTTTTTATCACTTTTAAATAATCCAAAGTGTTCAGAATCAGGGCTAGGACAATGATCCCAGTGATAATGAGTTATAACAAATAAATCCGCCTTTTTGTAGTTGTTTATTATAAAACTCTTTATTTTTTTTAGTTCTTCAATTTCCTTTTTTGAGGGATTTAATCCATATCTTTTTGGTGCTATAGCAACAGAAGGATCTATAAATATGTTTAAATCAGTTTTAACAATTGTGAAAGTGCTTCTTACTGAAAAGGAATCAAAACTGATTAAATTAATTTTCACTTATCACTTTTTTCTAAACATTCAAAAATTTTTTAGAAAACTCTTTGAATCGAACTGAACAAATATCAAAAAGAAGCTGTAAAAAGAGCTTTAAAAGAAGACTTATTTTTAATTCACGGGCCATTTGGGACTGGAAAAACCACAGTATTAGTAGATATAATACTGAAACTTATAAAAAAGGGAAAAAGAATTTTAGTAACTGCTGATTCCAATAATGCTGTTGATAATTTGCTTGAAAAACTGATTAACTATACTGATCAAGTTGTAAGAATAGGGAATTTAAGTAAAGTTTCTGAAAAAGCAAGTCTTTTTTATTTAGATAATCTAATAAAAACAGAGTCTATCTATGAAAAAATAAAAGAAGTAAAAGAAAGAATGGAAAAGGTTTTAAAAAAAAGGGACAAGTATTTGAAACCCAAACCTTCTTTGAAAAGAGGCTTATCAGAAAAAGACATACTTAGATTAGCTTTTTTAGGAGCTGTGGCGGGAAGTTTTATAATAGCTTTCCTTAAGAAAGTTTTATCGCTTTTAATCCCTATATACTTTGTTGATGTTATAGTTAGGTACAAAGCTTTTTACTTCATCTTTGAAGTTGCCAAGTGTTTGTACTACATCCGCTTTAAAGGCTTTGTCATTGTAAATGCTTAATCTTCCAGGCATAACCATACTCCTTTACAATA
>DTZN01000174.1 GCA_012961365.1 Hydrogenothermaceae bacterium | reverse complement strand
ATTTGGAAAACTGCGCTGCTTGGGGTCGGCTGCATATATTTGTTGGACGGAGCCGCTACGCGGAAGCAAAACAACACCACCACAAATAAATTATTGAAATATTGTATCATCCTAGCCGATTATAACAATAGATAACACATCAGTGTTTGTCTTAAACCTAATCTTAGGAGGATACCATGAACACCAGTTTACCAAAAGGCCTACAATTCAACAAGGCTTACTCTACTCACCGTAAACATCTGAAACTAAATGGATTACAACCAAAGACCATAGAGGCATACTCAAGAGCAATGCGGCGTATCGGCAACTATTTTGATGGCAAGGTTGACGATCTCAGCATGGATCAGCTTCTTGATTATTTCCATGATCTTCTGGAATCACATTCCTGGAATACTGTGAAACTTGATCTGTATGGTCTGAAATATTTTTATACCAATGTATTAAAAAAAACATGGGAAGACATTCCACTAATCAAGCCCCCCAAGACTAGCAGGATTCCCGATATTGTCACCATACAGCAAGCAAATCAAATATTCGATGCCACCAAAATCATAGATTATAAGGTCTTCTACTTCACCATCTACAGTATGGGGCTAAGGCTCGGTGAAGGTCTCAGGCTGAAAGTTGGAGATATCGATTCAGACCGCATGAGAGTGCACATTCGCAATGCAAAAGGTAACAAAGATCGTTTTGCACCACTGCCTCATAAAACGCTGCAGATATTAAGGCAATTCTGGCGTGGTCATCAACACCCGGAGTTCATCTTTCCCGGTCGAAAAAGCTCAGCAAAGAAACGCCTTCTCGTTGATGTTTCTCTTGACCGGGGTGGTGTACAAACAACCATCAAAAAAGTGGTTGAAGGGATAAAACTTAAAAAAAAAATATCCTGCCACTCCCTTCGCCACAGTTACGCCACCCATCTTTTAGAAGCCGGTGTTGATCTGATTGAATTGCAACAGATCCTTGGGCATGTCAGTCTATTGACCACAGCCAGATATACTCACCTTACCACTACCAATTACCAGGATTCCTGTAAGATCATTAATAACCTGGTCGACACCTTCAGTTTAAACTGCGGAGGTGTAAAATGATTCCACTTGCAAAAGTTATCACAGAATTTGAACACAGATACTATGATAAATACGAGCAAAGCATCTTGCCGTCTCACAAAAATGCGCTACAGGTAATGAAGAACTGCCGATCTAAGGCAAGTCCGCATATGCTGGCGCAATGTTCTGATCCTGAGTGTCAGGAATACAGTTTCATTCCTCATTCCTGTGGACACCGAAGTTGTCCTCATTGCCAAAGTCACGAAGGGCAGCAATGGATTGATAATCAATTGAGTAAGCAGCTTCCGGCTGAGTATTATTTGATTACATTTACTCTACCATCACAGCTGAGAAATCTTGCCTGGCAGAACCAGAAGCTGGTTTATACACTTCTCTTTTTCTGTGTTCAGACCGTGTTAAAAACATTCACCAAAAATGACAAGAAACTCAATGGAGATGCTGGTTTTACAGCCATATTACATACTCATTCTCGTGAATTGAATTTCCACCCCCATATTCATGTGGTTATTCCCGGTGGCAGTATCAATACAAAGAGCAGGTTATGGCGAGTTAAATCTGGTAAGTATTTGTTTAATCATAAGGCATTGGCAAAAGTATTCAGAGCAAAACTGTTAAAAGCACTGATAGATAATCAACTACAGGTTCCCAGAAACTGCCCACAAAAATGGGTAGTTGATTGTAAAAATGTAGGCAATGGCAGCAAAGCATTAATTTACCTCGGAAGGTATCTTTATAAGGGCGTTATACAGGAAAAAGATATCCTCAAATGTGAAAACGGTGAGGTGACCTTCAGGTATACTGAGTCCAAGACCAAAAGGACTAAAATTAAAACCGTGACAGGCGAATACTTCCTGTGGCTCCTCATGCAACACGTGTTACCCAGAGGATTTCGTAAGGTAAGAAGCTACGGGTTCCTGCATCCATGTAGTAAGAAACTGATACAACTATTGCAGCTCATTCTTCATTTTAATCCGGT
>DTZN01000173.1 GCA_012961365.1 Hydrogenothermaceae bacterium | reverse complement strand
TAAATCTTGTCTGTCTGTTGATACTCTAATATATGCGTATGTTTTACTCACAGTTCCCCTGCATACTTTAGCACTATTCTTATAAATGATTCTTGTCTTATGCAGAATTTTACCATAGGACCACAATTTGATAAAAAATATAGAAATTGATATTTCTTTATAAAAGAAATTTACCAAAAATATATGAGTTTCTGTATATATTACATTATATGTAAAATGGTTCTTTATTGTATATACTAAGTAAAGTTTTTTGAATAATTTGTAATTCTGATAATAGTCCTAATTTTTCAGGAAACCTAAATCTTTCTGCAAATTTATTTAAATTATAACGATATAATAAATGGTCTACTTGGTAATGTAGACATCGTTTTGCATTACTCAAAGCATTAATCAGACTTGCTTTATCTCCAATTTTTAAGTCTTTTTTAGCAAATTGAAGATATTCCTCTGCAGATATATCGCCAAAAGGCTTATCTAACCAAAAAAATGTATCTAATGGAGAAAATGCAGTTATATTTTCAAATTCCTCTTCAGAAGTTGGGAAATAGAAGTAAGCCATTTTTACCTCATTATTATTTTTTCCATAAATATGTCTTAAGCAATATCTTAAACATTTTATTATGTGTTGGATATTTTAAATGTAATAGCTCATGAACTATTACTTCATTTCTAAACTCCTTAGATTGCAACAATAAATCAGTTGAAAATGTTAATCTTCCTTTAGATGAACAGCTTGCCCATTTTCTATTCATTTTTCTAATTTGTATTTCTTTAGGATTAACCCCTATAATATCAGCCCACTTTAAAACTTCCCTTTTAAATTCTTCCTTTGAAATCATCGGCTTTGCAATACCTTTAGTATTTTATCTACTAACTCTGTAATTTTTTTGATTCTATTTTTACCTAATGTATTTAAAAATAGCTTTATAAGTCCAATTTTAAGTAATTTTTTATCCTCTTCGTTTTTGTTCCAAAGGTTATATTGGTCAAATACCTTGTTTATTTCCTCTACATAATTTAATGGACTTTCCACTCCTTCTTTTTTCAATGTCCAGTAAACTGTAAATGTTTCCATTGTTAAACCTAATGAACTATTTTCTTTTCTTGCTTTTATTATTTCTTTGGATAATTCTTTAAGCTCTTTAAGAATCTCTTTAGTATTTTTCTGTCTATTTCTGTAAGCTTTTGCAAGTTCTTCAAGTCGTTCTGCTAAAGATATAAGATAAGGCTCGTCTTCTTTATTTGTGCTTATAGTATATTCTATACTTTTAAGAAGATTAAAAACTTTTTCTGTATCTGTTGCATTACTTTCTAATAATTTTTTTAGAGTAGTTTCATCTATTTCAACAACTTCAAGTTTTTCTTTTATATTTACTTTAGCATGAGCATCATAGATTATTATTTTAATCTTTTCGCTTAATTCCCTTTCTATTAGTTTTTCTGATATATCAGTTGAATCATAAGCTTGTTTTAATATGTTATACATTCTTGTATAAATGATAAAATCATTTATATATGGTCTTAGAAATGGGTCAGGAGTTAGTATTTCGTATATGGTTTTTAGTTCTTTGTAAAATTCATAAAATTCGTGTCTTTTTTCTTCTTTAGCAAAAGTATTTAAAACTTCTTCAACTGCTTTATCTTCAGACTTGCTTTTTATAAGAGATACATATTTTGTTTGACCTTCTTCCATTAATTCTTTTAATCTTTCTCTTAGAACTTGCAAGTCTGTTAAAACATCAGCTATATCTTCACTATCAAAAGCAAGAGCTTTTTCTAAATTATCTAAAATTCCTACAAAGTCTATTATTAATCCTGCTGGTTTCTTTCTCCCTTGTTCATCTTCATAAGGTCTGTTAACTCTTGCTATTGCTTGAAGCAAAACATGGTCTCTCATTGGTTTATCAAGATACATAGCATATAAAATAGGTGCATCAAAACCTGTTAATAGTTTCTCTGTTACTATCAATATTTTTGGATTTTCTTCTTCTTTAAATTTTTTCCTAATTAACTTTTCCCCTTCATCTGTCAAATGATACTTGCTTATTTCTGGAGGGTCGTTGTGGTTTTTGCTAATTACCACTTCTGAGTATTCAGTTGGTAAATATTTATCTAATGCCTCTTTATAGATTGCGCAGGCTTCTCTATCAACGGCAACTATAAATGCCTTATATCCCATAGGTTCAACATTTTCTTTAAAATGTTTTGCAATATATCTAGCAATACTGTCTATTCTTTCTTTGTTCTTAAGTAAGCTTTTTAATGTGGTTGATTTATTAATTACTTTATTTAAGGTTTCTATATCACTTATCCCTTCTGCTTCCTTTAACTCTAAAAATTCTTTATCTAAGATTTCTTTATCTATGAGGAGATTATTTTCTGCCAATGAGTAATTAATTTTTAGAGTAGCTCCATCTTCAATAGATTCAATGATGCTGTATTTATCTAAATATCCCTTTGGAAAATCATCTTGTCCAAAGGTTATAAATGTGCCCTTTCCATGTTGTGTTTTATCTATAGGCGTTCCTGTAAAACCTATTATTGTTGCATTAGGAAGTGCTGACATTAAATAAGTTCCCAAATCTCCTTCTGTTGTTCTGTGTGCTTCGTCTATTAAGACAAAAATATTTTTTCTTTTGTTTATATTTTCAGGCATAAGGTGAAATTTATGAATCATAGAAACAATTAAACCTCTGTAATCATCAATAAGTAGTTGTTGCAAATCCTTTTTAGACATTGCAACTCTAACATTATCAAATCCTACGGAAGACAAATTATTAAATAGCTGTTGCTCTAACTCATTTCTATCAACAAGCATTATAACAGTTGGATTTTCAAACTCTGGATTTTCTAATATCCTTTTAGCAGCTGTTATCATTGTGTATGTTTTACCACTTCCTTGAGTATGCCAGACTAAACCTCTTTTTTTCTTTTTGTCCTTTGCTCTGTCTAATATTTTTTCAATAGCTCTTATCTGATGAGAACGAAGGACAACTTTAGAAAGTTTGTCATCTTTTTTAGTAAATAAGATATAGTCAAGGAGAATTCTAATAATTTTATCTTTTTGAAAAAAATCTTTTACTAATTTCTCAAGATTATACTCTCCCTGATATTTCCATTTATTAAGGTCCTTATGTGAAAAATTCCAAGTAGCAGAATAGAGAAATTCTATTAATTGAGTTATTGCATAAACTTGTAATAATGAAAATGCCTCAGGAGTTTCTCTATGGTATCTTTTTACTTGGTCTAATGCTTCAACTAATCCATCAGTTTTATAGGCTGACTTTGTTTCTATCATAATAACTGGAAAACCATTTATATAAAAAACAATATCGTATCTGTTTGTGTGATTGCCGCTTACAAATGTTAGTTCATCTGTTATATGAAAAGTATTGTTATTTATATTATCTCTATCTATTAACTTTACATTTATTTCTCTTTTTTCTGATGATATAAAAACCTGTTTTAATCCCTTTAGATATTCCCAAGCTGTTAGGTTTCCTTCAATATTTGCTGGAATTCTTTCTATTCTATTCAATATCTCCTGTGCGTGTTCTGTATCAAGTTTTGGATTTAGTTTTAAAATCTGATTTATAAAAATTTCTTTTAAAACTATATTACTTTCACCATTTCTTAATATTAGAGCTTCGTCAGGACTTTTATATTCCCAGCCTATTTCAGTGGCATATTGGATAATTTTATTTTGAACTGCCCCCCTTTCACTCCCAAAAGACATTTTATTTCTCCTCAAACTTTTTTATAAAGTTTTTATCCAATCTGATTTTGCCAGTCATAAGATTATTTAGCAGAGTTTTAAATAACTGCTCCAGAGCTTGTTTTTTATTTTCTTCTGCTTCTATTTTCTGGTCAACTTTACTGAGTATTTCGGCAATTTGTTTTTGTTCATCTATAGGTGGTATGGGGATTTGAAACTGTTTTAACTTGGATAATGCAAGTTTTGGTTGCGATGTTTTAGATACGTTTGACTCAATTTGAAATTTACCAATATGTGAATTAAATACATAAACTAAATATAAAGAATTTAATTCATGGATTTTATCTATAATAATTTTTGCTGCATTTTCTGTTAAATATGCACCATTTAGCTCTTTAGGAATAATACCAGAAAGTCCAATAGTGCCAGCAATTGATATATAAATTTCTCCTTCAAAAATACGATAGTTTTTTAAAATTTCTGCGTCTTCTTCTGTAAGATACTTCAAATTTTCTCTTTTTACTTTTCCATTCCTGAAATCAGAAACTCTTAAATAAGGATATTTCGTAATCTCTTCTGCAAACTTATGACCCTTTGGTAATCTTTTTCCTCCTTTTACTATTGACAGTTCTCCTAATTTCTTAACTTCCCAATGCTCTGAAATTAATCCAATTTCTGTTTCTTTAAGTTTAACTTTATCTATTTCATCAAAGGGAACTACACCATAAGTAAAAAGATGTTTCATCAAGGATTTTTTTAGCTCTTTTGTTTCTTTAATAACTTCTTCTGTTTGTTCTATTGCCTGTCTAATCTTATCTAAAACAGTTGCAATTGCTTTTTGTTCTGGAAGAGGTGGAAGCGGGATTTGAATAGATTTAATTTCATTAATATTT
>DTZN01000172.1 GCA_012961365.1 Hydrogenothermaceae bacterium | reverse complement strand
TATATATTAGTTCATTATCTAAAACTGCAACTGGAATTTCTAGGCTACCTTCAGATAAAACTGCAAGTTTTTTAGCTTTTTCTTCATCAAATCCTTTTTGTTTTAGGATTTCTATAATTTCTTCTTTTTTTAAAGGTTTAAATTTAACCCTTTTCACCCTTGACAAAATTGTAGGTAATAACTTAGATGGATTTGATGAGACCAAAATTATCATACTATTTTCTGGAGGTTCTTCTAGCGTTTTTAAAAGAGCATTTGAAGCTTCTATATTCATCTTCTCTGCTTCATCTATAATTACAACTTTACCATTTACAGATTTTACTTTAAAAAATTCTATTATTTCTCTAATTTGGTTTATTTTTATTTCCTTATTATTTTCAGGAAATACTATTTTTAAATCAGGATGGGCTGGATTTTCTTTATTTTCATAAATATTGGAAATTATATCTAAAACAAGTTTGCAACTTTTACATTCATTGCATCCAAATGCTTCATTTTTCTCACATAAAAATGCTTTTGCAGTTTGTAATGCTATTAATTTTTTCCCTATAGATGACTTTCCCTCAAATAAAAAACTATAAGATTCATAATTTTTATCTAAAAATCTTCTAATAAGTTCTTTTTCTTTTTCGTGTCCAATTATTTTCATAATGATAAAATTTTAATATAACTTTATAATAAAAAGGAGTATTATGAAGACAAAACTAAAACAGCAAGTTATAAACCTTATAAAAAAAGAAATTCCAGAAATCCAGCAAGTTAAAGATAAAATAAAACTAGAGCCGCCTAAAGAAGAAAAATTTGGAGACTTTTCTATAAATGCATCATTTTTACTTGCAAAACTCCTGAAAGACAAACCTATAAACATAGCCCAAAGAATAAAACAAATTTTAGAAAGTGAAGAGATTTTTGAGAAAGTGGAAGTTGCAGGAGCAGGTTTTGTTAATTTGTTTTTATCCACAAAATATTTTGAGCCGATTTTAGAAAAAGCTATTTTAGAAGGAGATACATATGGAGAAATAAAAAACAAAACAAAAGGAAAAATAAATATAGAATTTGTAAGTGCAAATCCAACAGGACCTTTGCATTTAGGACATGGTAGAGGAGCAGTTGTAGGCAATACTCTCGCAAATCTTTATAAGTATTCTGGATATAATGTTGAAAAAGAGTTCTACATAAACGATGCAGGAAATCAGATAAAAATGCTTGGTTTATCAGTTTATGCAAGATTTAGACAGATAGAAGAACCAGATTATCCTTTCCCAGAAGAAGGATACAAAGGAGAATATATCAAAGAAATAGCCAAACAGCTATATGAATCTCATAGAGAAAAAATCTTATCGATGTCCTCAAAAGAAGAGGTTATAGAATATATGGCAGAATTTGCCAAAAATTTACTGTTAGATAAAATTAAGCAAGATTTGGCACTTTTAGGAGTAGAATTTGATATATGGTTTAGTGAAAAAGAGCTTTATACTCAAGGAAAAGTTTACGAAGTTTTAAAATTCTTAAAAGAAAAGGGTTTAACTTACGAAAAAGATGGAGCATTATGGCTAAAAACAACCCTATTTGGAGATGATAAAGATAGAGTTTTGAAAAAATCTGATGGTAGTTATACATATTTTGCAGGGGATATTGCATATCATTTCGATAAACTGAAAAGAAACTACAATTTCATTATTAATGTTTGGGGTGCAGACCATCATGGTTATATTCCAAGACTAAAATCTGCCTTACTAGCTCTTGGAGCTAAAGAAGACTGGTTCAATGTTGTTTTAATTCAACTTGTTAAGCTATTTAAAGATGGCCAAGAAATGAAAATGTCAAAAAGGGCAGGAACTTTTACAACATTAAAAGACTTAGTAGATATGGTAGGAAAAGATGCAGTTATATATTTTTTCCTAACAAAAGATAGTAATACTCATTTAAACTTTGATATAGACTTAGCACTAAAAAAATCTTCGGAAAACCCAGTTTATTACGTTCAATATGCCCATGCTAGAATTTCATCTGTGTTTAGAGAAGCAAGAGAAAAATTCAATATAAATATAAACGAGTTAGATTTTTCTATTGTTGATACATCTTTACTTAAAGAAAAGCCAGAAAAAGAACTAATGAAATACATAGCAATCATTCCTGAAGATATTTACGAAATTACAGAAAAAAAACAACCTCATAAAATCACACAAATAGCTTATGAACTTGCATCTAAGTTTCACTATTATTACAACAACTATAAATTTTTACAGCAAGATGACGAAAAATTAATGAAAGCAAGGCTATACTTACTAAAGGCGATTAGAAATGTTTTAAGAACTATATTTAAAATTATGGAAATAACTCCTGTGGAGAGAATGTAAAATGGAGAATGATTTAAAAGATTCTATTAAAAAAATAGAAGAAATAAAGAAAAAGCAGGAAAAAATAGAAAAAATAATTATTATAGTTGCAGGTATTTTTGCAGTTTTAATTTTCCTAGTTATAGGAGTAAATATATATTACTCAGGAGGAAATGAACCAGTATCTCAACCTAAAGTTGTTTTAGAAGATGAAGTTCAAACTAATGTGGTGGAATATAAACCAGAAAACCAGATAAAAGTAGACACTACTTTACCAAAACAAAACCTACAAGAAAAACAGCAAGAAATCAAAGATACTAAAAAACAGCAAACCCAAACTAAAACAGTAGAGAAAGAAAAAAAACAAAAAGAAAAAAATCAAAATGCTTCAAAAACTGTAGAAGAAACAAAAAAGCAAAAGCAGACAAAATCTGTAAAACCAGCAAAAACAAAACAATTTTACTATACAGTTCAAGTTGGAGCATTTACAAGTAAAAAAAGAGCTATAGAATATTTAAACTCGCTAAAATTAAAAGGGAAAGTTGTTGAAAAAAATGGAATATACAGGGTTTTAATAGGAGAATTTGACTCATATAAAGAGGCTTATAAGTTTATGAAAAAACACTCACTTAAAGGATTTGTTAGAAAAGTTAAAAATTGATTTATTCTCTACTTGCAAAATTTAGAAGATATCTATATGAAGAAGGTTTTATAAAAAAGAAAAAACTATCTAAGCCAGTTATTTCTATTGGTAATTTATCCGTTGGCGGAACAGGTAAAACTCCCTTTACTATATACATTTCTAAGTTGTTGCAAAGAAATGGTTATAACGTTTGCGTTTTATCAAGAGGATATAAAAGAAAATCTAAAGAAACTCTAATAGTAAGTGATGGAAATGATATTTATGTGGATTGGCAGTATTCCGGAGATGAACCTTATTTGATAGCCCTAAATAAAATTCCAATAGTTGTATCAAAATCAAGATATGAAGCAGGCTTAACTGCATTAAAAAATTTCGACGTAGATATTTTTATATTAGATGATGGATTTCAGCATTTTCAGCTTTATAGAGATTTAGACATTCTACTAATAGATGCTAAAAAACCTTTCTGGGAAGATAAACCTTTACCATTTGGAAAATTAAGAGAACCTATGGAAACATATAAATATACAGACCTTTTTGTAATAACTAAAGCAAAAAAAGAAGAAAAAAAATTAATACAAAAGCTAAAATCTTTTGAAAAACCGTTTTTCTTTGCGAAGGAGGTTTCTAATAGTATTACAGATTTTGAAAAAGAATATCCTTTGGATTTTCTAAAAAATAAAGAAATTTTTCTATTCTCAGGACTTGCCAACAATCAGCAGTTTATTGATTATGTTTCAAACTTATCTAAACAAATAGATTTTAAAGTAATAGGTTTCAAAGAATTTAAAGACCATTTTGATTATGAAAACTTCACTTTACCAAAAGCTGACTTTTACTTAACAACAGAAAAAGACTTAGTTAAAGTAAAAAATAAACTAAAAAATGTATATGCACTAAAATATAAATTTAAACTCCCTGAAGAATTTGATAAACTTATACTAAAAATAGCCGAAAAGTTAGCAAACTAAAGCTAAGGTTAAAAGCTATGTTTGATGATAGAGAAAAAAATCCTTTTGATGTTGTTTTAAAACTTGTCATAAATGGTGAAATAGACCCGTGGAAAATAGATATTGTTGAGTTAGCAGATAAGTATCTCCAAGAAGTTAAAAGTATGTATATACCAGACTTAAAAAAAGCTTCTAAGGTTTTATCGGCATCAGCTTTACTTTTAAAAATGAAGGCAGATGCTTTGGCTTTGGAAAATGAAGAAGAAAAAGAAGAAATAAAAAGAAACAGAGTTTTTGGAATAAAAAGATTTTATACAATAGATGAAATAGCCCATGTTTTAAAAAAATATGTATCTCCAGTTATACCATTTAAACCAAAAAGAAAATATACAAGAAGAAAACCATATACAAAAAAACCTAAAAAACTTGAAGTTCCTTTATTCCATGCCACTCTTGAAGAGGCTATAGAAGCTTTAGAAAAAAAATTTGAGAATTTACAGGGATATACAACTCTTTCCAATTTAAATTATCCAAATAAAACTCAAGCTTTTGTAGCATTACTTTTTTTAAACTATGAAAAGAAAATAAATATATATCAAGAAGAGGAATTTGGAGAAATATATATAGAAAAAAATGAAGAAGCCCTAGAAATGACAGCTTAAATAGGAATTTCTTCTATTCTTATAGGTTCAAAACCATTTTCTTTTAAGTGGTCTATTAAGATTTCATGAACTTTTTCCAATCCTTCTTCAAAAGTCATATTTTCTTTAAATACGTATAAATCTAAATCAGGTCTATAGCCAATAATGTTATATTTTTCTGGTTGTTTTATATTAAATTCCGTAGCAACTCCATAAGCTTTTCCAATCTTTTCTACGACATTCTTTGGAATATATGTTGGCCTATAACATTTAAAATCTATATCTCTTTCTAATCTATCATCTTTAGGAACAGCTACTATATATAAAGCAGAAATTTCTTTTTCATTTCCATCTTTATCATAAGCTTTTAGTTCTACAAAATGGTTCCAAGATTTTGCTTGCATTCTTTTTCCTCTTTGTTTTTTATTTTAACTTTTCTATTATAAAATTATACAGTTAACAAAGTATAAAAAATATCATAAGGATAAAGGAGAATTTGTTATGGAAATTAAGAACATTAAACTCCTAGGTGGTATTGGTATAAGTTTATCCTTGTTTTCTTGGTTTCCAATATTTGGAATTTTGTCGTTATTAGTTGGTTCTATCTCTACTTTCATCGCTTTTTGGAAAATATCAAAGATTAAACCAGAAGAAAAAATTTTTAAAAATGCAATATTAGGTTGGTTTTTTGCATTTTTAGGAGGATTTTTTATAGTTCTTACTTCTATTATGACTGCAAGTAATAATTTAGGGTATATGTTATTACCTTGGACTATAATGGCTATATTTTTGGGAATTAGTGGAAATTTCTACAAGAAAGCATTGTATTCAATATCAAAAGTATTTAAAGAAAAACTATTTAAAACTGCAGGTGATGTTATTTTTTTTTTGGTAGTTTAGGAACTATTGTTCTAATTGGATTTTTTGTTATATTTATAGGTTGGTTTGTTGCTGCAATTGCATTTTTCAAACTACCTGATGAAATAGATATACATTTAGAAAGTTAAATACTTTTCATTCCCTTTTCTTTATAAACCTTTGCAAGAATTTTTGCAACAACTTGATAGAATTTTTCAGGTATATAATCTCCAATTTCGCAAGATTCATACAAAGCTCGTGCTAAAGGTGGGTCTTCTACTATTGGAATGTTATTCTCTTTTGCCTTTTCTTTTATCTTTTCTGCAAGTTTATCTTTACCTTTTGCAATAACCTTAGGGGCAGGTTCATTTTTTTCCCTTTCGTATTTTAATGCAACTGCAAAATGAGTAGGGTTTGTAATAACCACATCTGCTTTTTCAACTTCTGCCATCATTCTTGTTATAGCAAGTTCCCTTTGCTTTCTTCTAATTGCTGCTTTTATTTGTGGGTTTCCTTCATACATTTTTTGTTCTTCTTTTATTTCATGTTTAGACATTTTTATGTTTTCTTCATATTCCCATCTTCTAAATAGGAAGTCTATTACTGCAATAGGAATAGATAATAATGCAAAAAATAAAATCATTATAAGTATATATTCAATCATTAGATAGACCTGTTGATTTACAGAAGTGAAAAATAAAGATGCACTTTCTTTAAAAATTTTTGCATATAAAAAGTATGCAATTAGGCTAGCTACAAGTAGCTTTAAAACATTTCTAATAATTTCAAATAGTGTTTTTCTCGAAAAAATTCTTCCTAAACCTGAAATTGGATTAATTCTTTCAAGTTTTGGTGTTAGAGGTTTAAAAGTTAACAAAAATCCAAATTGAATAATATTTGCAAGGACACCTGTGATAAGCAATGCTAAAAAAACAGGGGTTATTAGAAAAAAGAAAATTTTAAATGTAATAAGAATTATTTCTGACTGAGACATAGATGGAATATTTTTAGATATGTTTGAAAATATATATGTAAAATATTCAATAAGCTTTTTGTAAGCAAAGGGTATATATGCAATTAAAACAAGAAATGTCATTAAAAGGGTTGCAGATATAGGAACATCTAAGCTTCTTGCAACTTGTCCTTCTTCTCTTGCTTTTTGTCTTCTTCGTGGAGTTGCTTTTTCTGTTTTGCTAGGGTCTTTAGCCATTATTTACCAAATAGTTTTATTGCTGATATATAGTTTTCCACAAAATGGTTCATTATGCCTTTTGAAAACATTACCAATGCAGCAGCTCCTATTGCAAGGGACAAAAGCCCTATAAAGATTTGCATAGGAAGTCCTACAATAAAAACATTTACCTGTGGTATTAATCTGTTAATAAGTGCTAATGCTACATTTAACATAAGTAATACTAGTAAAAATGGAAAGGCCATTTTTAAAGCTAAAACGAATAAAAATAATGCCTTTTCTAAAACATATAAAACTGCATTATCAGATATTTTAAGCTCAAATAAAGGTATTATTTCAAAACTTTTTACAAGACCTGCAAAAAAGACAATATAAACTCCAGATAAAAAAAACATTAGGTAAAAAAGTAGTATAAAAAATCTATCTATTACAGAAATTTGCCCAAATGTAGGGTCAAATAGATTTGCTAGGGTAAGTCCCATAAAATAACTAATAACTTCTGATGCATAAGAAAATATACCAATAATTATATGGGTTAAAACTCCTAAGAAAAAACCAATTAATAGCTCTTTTATAACAAGTAAAAACATCCATGAAACTGAAAAATCCTTTACTTCTATCAATTCTATATTTGCAAACTTCATTATGAAAAAAGACATAGCAATAACAAGCATAAGTCTGACATTCAAAGGAACAAAATTAGAATTAATAACCGGAAATGCAGAAAAAAATGCCACAAGCCTTGTTAAAACAAGGCCAAACGTTATAGCTTCTGAAACAGTTATTAACTGTGTCATCTTACTGAATTAAGTTAACCATAGTAATAAATATTTCCCGTGTAAAATCTACCATTTTTCTAAACATCCATGAACCAAAAATAATCATTGCAAATAAAGTTGCTACAATTTTAGGAATAAATGTTAACGTCATTTCGTTAATTTGTGTTGCGGCCTGAAATATACTTATAACAATCCCTACTATAAATGTTATTAGAATAACAGGACCGCCTACTATAAGTGCCATTTCAAAAGTTTTATTTATAACGTCTATTGCTTGGTCTAATGTCATCTATAACTCTCTATTAATCCCTTTATTAATAGTTCCCAACCATCTGCCAACACAAATAATATAAGCTTAAAAGGCAATGAAATCATCATAGGTGGTATCATCATCATACCCATTGACATTAAAATACTTGCAATTAAAAGGTCTATTATTAAAAATGGCAAAAATATCAAAAATACAATTTCAAAAGCGGTTTTTATTTCACTTATTAAAAATGCCGGTATTAATGTTATCATACCTATATCTTCTGGTGATTTTGGTTTTTCCCCTGATAAATCAATAAATAGTTTTAAATCTTCTTTTCTGGTATTTTTTAGCATAAAATCTTTTATTGGTTTTGATGCTTTACTAAGGGCCTCCATATCTCCTATTTCCTGCTTTATATAAGGCTGTATAGCATTTTTATTTATATCTTCAAATACAGGTTTCATAACAAAAAATGTTAAAAACAAAGCTAAAGATATAATTACTTGATTTGGAGGAGATTGAGGTATTCCAAGAGCATGTCTAAGCAGTGATAAAACTATTACAATCCTTACAAATGAAGTAAATGTTATAAGTATAGAAGGTGCAAGACTAAGTATAGTTATTAAAAATAGTATTTTTAAAGACACACTAAGATTATTTAACTGCTGTAATGTATTTTGGATTAAATTGTTTTCATTTTGTGCCAGTGAAATAGATGATATTGATAAAACTAGTATTATTACACTAGTAATTATCTTTTTTTCTACTTTCTTCATTTATATCTTTTTCAAATTTTTCTATTAATTTTATACCAGAATTATCAAATGAGAAAAAATAGGATTTATTTTCTACCTGAGCAAGAATGAAACCTTTATCTTTTCCTATGTGTTTTATTTCTATAATTTTTATATTACTTTTTAAGTTAGAAACAGATAAAACCCCAAATTTATTTATATATAGATAAATACCAAATAAACTTCCTACCATTATAGCAAAAACTATTATAAACTTTACTAAATTGTAATCTTCAAGCAAGGTCTACAATCCTAATTGCATATTTTTCGTTTACTACAACCATTTCGCCTATAGCAAAATGATGTCCGTTAACATATATATCTATGTAATCTTCTATATTTTTATCAAGTTTGATAACATCTCCCTCTTTTAATTTAAGAATATCATAAAATAATTTTTCTACCTTTCCTGCTTCTACAGAAACTCTTAGATTTACATCTGATAACAGTTCTAAATCTAAATTTTCAAATCTTTTTTCAACTTCTTTTTGATTTAATTTTTTTTCTCCGTTCTCTTCTTCTGGGTAAGTTTCAACATTTATACTTTGATTTTCCATCATCCTAAGCCGTTTGTATTACAAATTCTGTGAAGTATACATTTTTAACACCGCCAAGTGGTAAGATTGCATTTACTCTTTTTATTATTTCTTCTTTTAATAATTCCATTCCTTCTGCAGTCTTTAATTCTTCGGAAGTTTTTGTTATTAGTAGTGTTGTAATTGCATCTTTTATTTGAGGAAGTCTTTTTTCAAGCTCAATTCTTACCTGTTCATTTTCTATTTCAAGAACTATATTTATCTTCAAGTATCTATCTGCATCTTTATCTGCTAAATTTACAACAAAGCTTCCAAGGTCATACATTATACCTATTTGTTCTATAGATTGTGTTTCTTTTACTATTTCTTCTGCTTTGTCTTTTTCTTCATCTTTGTTTTTATCAGATAATAAAAATTTATAAGCAGCAAATCCACCTCCACCACCAAGTAAAAGGAGAACAAGGAGTATTATTAAGAGCTTTTTCTTTCCTCCTCCTTGTTCTTCCTGTTGTTCTTGATTTTCTTCCGCCATTTACTTCCTCAAAGTTTTTATTTTAAATTATAAATTATCTCTTTAGGTTCATTGTTTCTTGTAATACTTGGTCAGAGGTTGTTATTGTCCTTGCGTTTGCTTGATATGCTCTTTGCGCAGTTATAAGGTTAATAAACTCTCTAGATATATCAACATTAGAAAGTTCTAAAAATCCGCCTCTTACTTTAGATATTACACCACCAGGAACTATAATTGGAGTAAAAGTTTGACTGTTTGGTAGGTAAAGATTATTCCCCTTTCTTACAAGGACTTCTTTGTCTTTAAATGTTGCCACTGCAATTCTAGCCCAATCTCTAACCTGACCGTTTGAATAAATTCCTCTGATTAAACCATCTTCACTAACAGAAACAGATAATAAATCACCTTTTCCATAACCATCTTGTTCTGCATAGAATATAAATTCAGATTCTAGTTGCTTAAGTTCCCTAAGGTCAAGGTTATACTGTATTGGATTTCCTCCAGTATTTAAAGTGGCTGAATAATTATTATTTGTAGATATTGCTTCCATCCTTATTAGGTTTGCTTGTGAATTTAAAGCTCCTGTATTATCTGTATATTCATATACAACTTGTATCTGCTGAATATTTGGGTCTGTAATATTAATTGTTCCATTTGTATAATTTATAGTTCCTACTACTGCATTTGTATCTAAATTTATAATATTACCATTTCCATCATCTGCCCAGTTAACAACTATCCAATTTGTTCCATCATGGTACTTTCTTATATAAACACTATTTTCAATAACATCTTGTGCAGTAGCATTTGATAATACGGAATTACCATTTGTTATTGTTTCGGAATAATACTTATAATCAACTGTTAAGGTTTCTTGAGCTCCATTGCCAACAAACGAATTTATTACTATTTTACCAGTATCGTAATCTATACTTCCTATTATTCTATTATTATCATCAAGGTCTATAATATTACCATTTCCATCATCTACCCATCTAACATTAAAAGTATTTGCTCCATCATTGTAGCTCTTTATAACTATTGAACCTGGTAAAGAAGCAGAGTTTATAAGGTAAAATTCTCCATTATCTGTAGCACTTTCTTGAGGAGCCTCTCCTGTAATTGACGCAACATCTCCTTGAACAGATACTTTTGTAAGTTGTCCAATTCCATTAAACTCTATTCTTAAGAATGCATAAGAGTCTCCATTAGCATTTTGGAAGATAATTGGTTCATCATCTAAAACTCCAAAAACTTTCCAGACATTTGGTGCTTCATGAACAAAGTAGTATTTAACTTCATGGGATACACCAATGCTATCATAAACTTTTACAGCATTTACATAACTATAGGTAGTAGCATCATTTGTATTAAATATACTTCGAAGTAGTGGGCTTCCTGCATCTAAATTTGTTGGTGCCTTTATAGCAAGATTTGTTGTTACTCTAGGAGATATATCATTAGATATCTGTATCTTACCCACTGCTCCTGCTATATTACCTACAAGCGTTATGTTAACTTGAGTAAATGGATCCTCAGTTGCACCCATAACAAGTATAACTCCATCTAAATCATCTAACCACTTTATTGAGTAAAAGTCTGTTCATTATTTTTTCCTTCCGAGAAAGTAGAACTTAGCCAGTGAAATAAA
>DTZN01000171.1 GCA_012961365.1 Hydrogenothermaceae bacterium | reverse complement strand
CAGCTTTAGCTTTTGTTTATGATGGATATGAGTTAATGAAATCTTTAAAAGATATTCCCAAAGAAGAAAGATATAAAGCTTATAAAATTTATCATAAAAGGGCTACACCCTTAGCAGAAGAAACTAGGAAATATTTTCCTAAAGTTGCAAAATTAAAAGAAGAAATATATTTACAAGGCTTTAAAGACACAAAAAATACAATCAAGAATGTAAAAAACTTTATATATATAGGAGTTGCAATTTCATTAGTAATAATAATAGGATTTATTTCAGGAATTATTGTATCTATATCTAAACCTATAGATAGATTTGTAGAAAGTTTTGCTAAATCTGCTAAAGGAAATCTTACTATTAGAATGAAAGATAAGTCAAACGATGAAATTGGTATTCTTTCAAGATATTTTGATAAATTTATGGATTCTATAGGTATGATTTTTAAAAAGGTCAAAGACAACATATCTTTAGTATTTGATAGTGCCACATTTTTGAAAAAAGAAGGAGAAAATTTATATGAGATGAGCTTTACGCAAAAAGAAAAAATTAAAAAAATTGTTGAAAATATGGCTATTCTTAATTCTTCTGCGAAAACCATAAATGAAAGTGTTAACACAGTTTTAGCAAAAGCTACACAGGATACGATGGATAAAACAGAAGAAGGAAAAGAAAGCATTAACCTAACTATAGAAAAAATAAAAATTATTGAAGAAAAAGCAAAATCTTTAGCTAAAAAAATAGAAAATTTAGCTTCATCTTCAGAAGAAATAGGAAAAATTACAACAGTTATCAATGAACTTGCAAATCAAACAAATTTACTAGCATTAAATGCTGCGATAGAAGCTGCAAGGGCTGGAGAGTATGGTAGAGGTTTTGCAGTTGTTGCTGATGAAGTTAGAAATCTTGCAGAAAGAACAAGAAAAGCTACCGAAGAAATAAATGAAATTATAGAAAAACTACAAGAGGATACAGTAAAAGCACGAAAAGAAATGCTCGATGCTAAAGAAAAAGTTGAAGAAGGAGTAGAAACAGCTGACCATACAAAAGAAATTTTTGATGAAATTGTAGAAAAAATAGAAATTGTAAATGAAGTTGGAGATAAAATAAGAGAAGAAGTATCAAAGGAAAATAAAGTAATATCTAAAATTACAAGTGATATAAATGTGTTTTCTGAAGAAATGCAAAAAACCAATGAGTCTGCAAAACAAATACTACAAACTATTAATGACTTAGAAAAAAATACAGAAGGACTTGTGCAAATGTTAAAACAGTTTAAAACTTAAATGGTGCCCAGGGTGGGAGTCGAACCCACACGCCCGCTTAAGGGCACTGTCCCCTCAAGACAGCGCGTCTGCCGATTCCGCCACCTGGGCAATTAGAGAAAATAATTATATTTAAAAGGTATAAAAATTGCAAGTTGTTTTTTTAGTAGAAGGTAGTGATTTAGATTCTTTATCATCTGCAGTTGCTTACTGTATTTTAAATGAAAATAGCTATATAAGCATACCTGATAATTATTCAAAAACTGTAAAATTAGCACTATCTATCTTTAAAGAAGAGATAAAAATAATAAAAAAAATTCCATCAAATATAAAAAAAGCTATTTTTGTTGATACATCTTCCATAGAAAAAATAAAAGCCATTATAAAAAAACATAACCTAGACTTTGAAAATACTAAAATTGAAATATTTGACCATCATATAGCAGGAGAAATTAAAAATAAAAATCTTCCATCTAATATAAAATATCATCTGTTTTCATACGGAGCTTGCACAACACATTTTGTTTTTGAAATAGAAAAGAAAAACATAACTTTAACAAAACAACAGGCAACATTAATAACACTGGGAATATATGAAGACACAGGAAGTTTTAGATACGCAGGAACAACTCCTGAAGATATAAAAGCTCTTTATATACTTTCAAAGTTTGGTTTAGACTACGATACTATCAACCAAATATTATCAAAAAAATTTGATGAAAAAACCTTACATATCTTAGAAAATTTAATCGACAATCTCCGAATTGTTTTTGTAAATAGTCAAAAAATCGGTCTATCTTTAACTTATATTAACGATTACGTGCCAGATATTTCATCTTATTTCAATAATATAAAGGAATTTTCAGAACTTGATGCAATTTTTGCAGTTTTAGCAACAAAAAATAAGAATTTTATAATAGGAAGGTCAAATAATGATGAAATAAATATAGGATATATTTTGTCTTTTCTTGGAGGAGGAGGTCATAAAAGAGCTGGTAGTGCAACCGTTAAAGGGCTTACTGGGAATGAAACCATTGAATACTTACATACAATCATAGATAACATACTTGGCAAAAACCAAAAAGTAGAAAATATTATGCATAAAAATATTTGCGTAGTATCTAAAGATACAAAAATTATCGACTTAAAAAATATAAAAACTCCTATATGCATTGTTGTTGATAAAAATGGGAAATTTTTAGGAATTATCTTTGAGAAAAATATAAAATACGCCATAAAACATAACTTGGAAAATCTTACAGCTTTTGACTTTGCAATATCTGATATATATACTCTTTCTCCTAAACAAAAAATTTCAGAAATCGAAAAACAAATATTAGCAGTATCTCAAGAAATTTTTCCAGTTTTAGATAGGCAAAAACCAGTAGGAATAGTTTCAAAAATAGACATAATAAAAGCCTTACACTCTAGTGAATTTGATTCAGAAAAAGAGGTTTTTATATCAAGAAGAAGAATAATCCCAAAACATTACGATTTTAGAAAAAAGTTAGAAAAGTTTTTTGATAAAAAAATAATCAATATTCTAAGTAATCTAGGAGAACTAGCAAAAAAACTTAATATGAGAGCTTATCTAGTTGGTGGAATTGTTAGAGATATTATTTTAAATAGAGAAAATTTAGATATAGATATAATCGTAGAAGGAAATGCTATAAAACTAGCAAAAGAGTTTGCAAAACAAAATAACTACTCATTTCATAAATTTGATGAATTTTTAACAGCAAATGTAAAAACAAAAGATGGTTTAAAAATAGATTTTGCAACAGCTAGAAAAGAAATATACGAATACCCAGGGGCATATCCAAAAGTAAAAAAAGCCAGCTTAAAAGAAGATTTATTCAGGCGAGATTTTACAATAAATACATTAGCAATAGATATAACAGCAGATAATTTTGGAATAATGTTAGATTACTTTAATGGATACAAAGACTTAAAAGAAAAAGTTATAAGAATTCTTCATCAATTATCATTTATAGAAGACCCAATAAGAATTCTACGGGCAGTCAGATTTGCAGGTAGATTTAATTTTAAAATTGGAAAAACAACAGAAAAATTGCTAAAAATTGCAGTTGACCAAAAACTTTTAAATGTAGCTCCAACAGGTAGGATAAACCTTGAGTTAAATTTAACTTTTAATGAAGCTAGAGTAATTGAAATTATTCATTTAATGGACAAATACAAAATTTTACATAATTTATTTCCTAACTTTTTTTTATCAGAAGAGAAAAAAGAGTTTTTAGAAAAAGTAAAAAACCATATAACTATGTTTGAAGAATTTTTCTTACAAAAAATTGACAATCCAAAAGTTTACTTAACTGTTCTTCTTTACCACCTTCCTCTTGAAGTGTCTTATCAAGTATTAAAAAAATACCACTTTGAAAATATATTTAAAACTTTGGAAGAATTTTTATCAGTAATAGATAAAATAAAACTACAACAGAAACCTAGTGAAATTTATGAAATTATAAAAAATTTATCAAAAGAAACAAAAGTTTTAATTGTTTCTTACTTTAACGAAGAATTATCCAAAAAAATTATAGATATACTCAAAAAAATTGAGGAAAAAAAATTAATAATCAGTGGAAAAGACCTAAAAAGTTTAGGATTAAAACCTTCTTCGAAATTTGCAGAAATTATAGATACAGTCTTTAAAGCTTATCTAGATGGGGAAATAAAAGATAAAAAAGAAGCAAAAGAGTTTGTAAAACAAAATTATATTTGAAATAATTAATAGTATGAAGATACTAATCATAGAAGATAATATAGAACTTCAACATACGCTTAAAGAAATTTTTGAATTAGATAACTACATAGTAGAAACTGCTTCAGATGGAGAAGAAGGAATTCAACTTGCTAAACTAACAGAACCTGATGTAATACTTCTTGATATTATGCTTCCCAAAATAGATGGCTTTCAAGTTTGTAAAATCCTAAGAGAAAAAGGAATAAATACCCCAATATTAATGTTAACTGCAAAAGATACAACCAAAGATAAAGTAAAAGGATTAGATATAGGAGCAGATGATTATCTACCAAAACCTTTTGATATTGACGAACTTCTTGCTAGAGTTAGAGCATTGATAAGAAGAAATTCAATACAAAAAACAGATATTTATAAAATTGGAGATTACACTTTTGATTTATCTGCAAAAAAAGTAGAAAAAAATGGGAAACCTATAGAACTCTCACAAAAACTATTTTGCATTTTAGAACAACTACTTAGAAATAGAGGAAAAGTTATAAGTTATGAAACCCTTATGAATAAATGTTGGGATATAAATGATTACCCTACAAAAGAAACCGTTAGAGCGCACATCAAATTACTTAGAAAAGCCTTAAATGATAAAGACCTTATCCAAAATGTTTCAGGGATGGGATACAAAATAGAATGAAACTTGATGAATTTTCAAAAGCAAGATTAAAAATAACTGTAATAATATCCTTAATATCTACAATCATTCTTTCAGCATTCGGAGGAACTGTCTATTACTTTTATAAACAACAAACAGTATTAGAAATTAGCGATGAACTGAAAAGTATTGCTTTTGAAATAGCTAGAGAAATAGAAAAATCAAAATTCGATTGGATAGTTATGAACAATATTAATCTTCCTGAAAATACCTATGCATGTATATACAATTATTCGACAGGTATGCTTTTTTATAAAAACAAAGTATGCGATTTTAATAAAACATTTACAGGTTTTAAATTAATAGAAAATGATGTCATATTTGGAATGAAAATTACAAAAAATTTTGACCATTACCATATATACGTAGGGAGGTCTTTAATTCCAATAATGGCAAGCTTAAATAAGCTAAAATTAATCCTTTTATACTCTGTTTTTGCAGTTTCAGGAATTATTCTTATATTTTCATATATTATCTCAAAAAAAATTTTAAAACCAATAAAAATAGCAATGGATAAACAAGAAAAATTTATACAAAACGTTTCCCACGATTTGAAAACTCCTCTTTCAGTTATAAGTTCAAATTTATATTTAATGAAACAAAAAAATTTCCAAAATATAGAAAAAAACTTAAATACTGTTGAAAATAATATTAACTATATGAAAAATATAATCTCTGATATGTTGTTTTCAGCAAATATAGGAACAGGGAAAAAAGAAAAAATAAACGTTAATAATCTAATTAAACAACTTTTAGAAGAGTTTTCTCCAAATCTAAAAGAAAAAAATATAAAAGTAAATCTAATTGAGAAAACTCAGTTGGCAATAAATATAAACAATGAAGACTTAAGAAAGTTATTATCAAATCTCTTAGAAAATGCAATAAAATATAATTTTGAAAATGGATTTATAGAAATAATAATAGACAAAAGTGGAATTTCAATTAAAAATTCTGGAGAGATAATAAAAGGAGAAGAAAAAGAAAAAATATTCGAAAGATTTTACAGAGGAGATACAGCCCGTTCTAGCAAAGGAACAGGTCTAGGACTTGCAATAGTTAACGATATAGCCCAGTATTATGGTCTTAAAATAAAACTAAATACAAATGAAAAATACAACGAGTTTTTAATAAAGGTATGATACAAACACTAAAAAACTTAGATTTAACAATAATTGTTCCTGTAGTTCTATTAATACTATTTAGTGTAATTAGCATATATAGTGCTACCTATGGAGAAACTGATATATATTGGAAAAAGCAATTTATTTTTGGAATTTTATCAATCTTTTTAATTCTAATATTTACATTTATTGACTATAAGAAAATTTTAAATTTAGCCCCTTACCTTTACATTATAGGAATACTGACGCTTATATATGTGAAGTTTTTTGGAATCACAATTCTTGGAGCAAAAAGATGGATTAATATAGGAATTGGAACTATCCAACCTTCAGAGTTTATGAAATTTATTATTATCATTACAGTAGCTTATATGCTACACACAGTGAAACTTCCCATAACATGGAAAGATGTATTAAAAATAATTGCTGTTATTGCAATCCCTTTTATTTTGATATTAAAACAACCTGATTTAGGAACTGCATTATCTATTTTATTTCCAATTATTTTTATTTTATTTTTAGCAGAAATAGATAAAAAATATATAATTGGTTCTATTTTAACAATACTAGTAGCTTCACCGTTTATATATTCATCTTTGGAAGACTATCAGAAAAAAAGAATAAAAGCTTTATTTAACCCAGAAGCAGACCCAACAGGAGCTACATATCACTTAATACAATCAAAAATTGCTATTGGCTCTGGAGAACTATATGGAAAAGGTTTCTTACAAGGAACACAATCCAAACTTTTATTTTTACCAGAAAAGCATAACGACTTCATATTTGCTTCAATAAGTGAAGAATGGGGGTTTATTGTTTCTATTACTTTGGTTTTAATATTTTTTTATCTTGGAGTAAAAATACTTTATTGGGGAGAAAGAGTAAAAGATAAACCAGCAAAATTTATATGCTATGGGGTGGGAGGATTGATTTCAATTCAAGCATTTGTCAACATTGCCATGACAATGGGACTTGCGCCAGTTGTTGGAATAACATTGCCTTTTTTAAGTTATGGAGGAAGCTCATTACTAAGCTTTGCAATAATGATAGGGTTAGTTTCAAGTATTATAAGAGAATACAAAGAACAAAAATTACAGTTTTAAAGCAGGGTAAAAAAACCCTGCAAAAATTTAAGCTTCTACTGGATATACACTAACTACTTTCTTCCCTTTAGAAGTTTCGAATTTAACCTTTCCATCAATTAATGCAAAAATTGTGTAATCACTACCAAGTCCTACATTTTTTCCTGGATGTATTTTAGTTCCTCTTTGTCTAACAAGTATGTTTCCAGCTTTTACAAACTGCCCATCATATCTTTTTACACCAAGCCTTTTTGACCTACTATCACGACCATTACGCGTAGAACCACCACTTGCTTTTGATGCCATATTTTCTTACCTCCTTAAAAAACTTCAACAATTTTTAATTCTGTAAAAGATTGTCTATGGCCTCTCCACCTTTTGTAATTTTTCTTATTTTTAAATTTAAATACGATTACTTTTTTATGCTTTCCATGTTTTATAACTTCAGCTTTAACTTTTCCTTCTGTTTTAATATTCCCACTATCATCTCTAACAAGTAAAGCAGGTAATTCTATAGTTTCACCTTCATTTGCATTTAATTTTTCAACTTTTAAAACACTTCCAGGTTCTACTCTATACTGTTTTCCGCCAGTTTTAATAACAGCATACATTCAAACAGCCTCCTTAAATCAGATTTGTAAAATAGCAAAATAGTATTTTAACATAAAAATATATTATATATCCACTATAAAATAGTTTCAATTTCTTAAAAATTAAGGTATACTATTAAATCCTAAATTTTATTTTCCTAGTTCTTAACATTTTCAAACTAACTAATTTAAGGAGGTTTTTTATGGCTAAAGTAAAAATGAAAACAAATAGAACTGCTGCAAAAAGGCTAAAAATTACTGCTAAAGGAAAGATTAAATACTACAAAGGCGGAGTTTCACACTACAGTACGAAAAAAAGTAGCAAAAGAAAAAGACAGGGAAGAAAAGCTAAATATGCTCCTGAAACTGTTGAGCAAAAATTAAAGAAATTATTACCTTACGCATAAGTAAAGCTAAAAAGGAGGAAAGATAAATGAGAGTAAAAGGACCATCATCTAAGAAGCATAAAAAGAAAATTTTAAAACTTGCAAAAGGATATTACGGAGCAAAACACCGCTCTTACAGAAGAGCAAAAGAACAAATTTTAAGGTCTTTACAGTATGAGTATAGAGATAGAAGACTAAGAAAAAGGGAATTTAGAAGACTGTGGATACAAAGAATTAACGCTGCGGCTAGATTAAATGGAATATCTTACAGCCAATTTATAAATGGTTTAAAAAAAGCAGGTGTAGAGCTTGACAGAAAAGTTCTAGCAGATATTGCTGTTCAAGACCCACAAGGGTTTGCAAAATTAGTAGAAACTGCTAAAACAGCACTTTCGTAAAACTTTTTAGAGGGAGTTTTCAGGTGGAACTGCACGAAAAATTAAAAGCTTTAAAAGAAGAATACAAAAAGCTTATAGAAGAAACTAAAGACCTTCAGATATTACAAAAGTTAAAAGCTGAAATTATAGGTAAGAAGGGAGAAATTACCAAAGTCCTAAAAAGCTTAAAAGAAGTTCCACCTGAAAAAAGAAAAGAAATAGGAAAACTTGCTAACGAAATAAAGGAATTTTTTGAAGAGCTTATTAAAACTAAAGAACAAGAAATTAAAGATAAGTTATTAGAAGAAGAGTTAAAAAAATCCAAAATAGATATAACCCTTCCACCTTCATGGATACAGTCAGGAACTTCCCATATAGTAAAGAGAACCTTAAAAGAAATTACAGATATATTTGCATACATGGGCTTTAAGATTGAAGAAGGTCCAGAGGTAGAAAAGGAAGAATATAATTTTGATATGCTTAATATTCCTAAAAATCACCCTGCTAGAGATATGCAGGATACTTTTTTTATAAACAAAGAAGGGTATGTTTTAAGAACCCATACATCTCCTGTTCAAATAAGAGCAATGCTAAAAAGAAAGCCACCAATTGCTATCGTTGCCCCTGGTAGAGTTTACAGGAAAGATGCAGACCCAACCCACTCACCTATGTTTCATCAGATAGAAGGTTTACTTGTAGATGAAAATGTAAGTTTCAAACACTTAAAAGGAACATTAAAAGCATTCCTTGAAGCAGTTTTTGGGGAAAATATTCCAATTAGATTAAGACCAAGCTATTTTCCATTTACAGAACCTTCTGTTGAAGTAGATATAGGTTGCACAGTTTGTAGAGGTGAAGGTTGTAGAGTTTGCAAAGGAACTGGCTGGCTTGAAATACTTGGAGCTGGTATGGTAGACCCTAATGTATTTGAAGCAGTTGGGATTGATTTTGAAAAATACTCAGGTTTTGCATTTGGACTTGGTATCGAAAGAATTACTATGCTTAAGTATCAAATTCCAGATATAAGACTGCTATTTACAAATGACCTAAGATTTAATTCACAATTTACAGGCTTTTAGAGGTAAAAGATGAGAGTTCCTTACAGCTGGATAAAAGAGTTTATAGATATAGATGAACATCCTGAAAAAGTAGCAGAAAGGCTTAATGAAACAGGATTAGAAACTACAGTTTATAAATTTGGTGAGTATATAAAAAACATCATTACTGTTAAAGTTTTATCTGTGGAAAAACACCCAGAAAAAGATAAGCTATTTATTTGCAAAGCCACAGATGGTAATAATGAATATCAGGTAATAACAGGAGCTAATAATGTAGTCGCAGGACAGGTTGTAATTCTTGCAAAAGAAGGAGCTATAATAAAAGGAAATCTTATAAAGCCTGTAAAATTTGGCTCATTTATTTCTCAAGGAATGTTTTTATCACTAGAAGAGCTTAAGTTAGAAGAAAGTAGTGAAGGAATATTTTTACTTGGAGAAGATACCCCTATTGGTGAAGATGCATCAAAACTACTTGGGCTTGGTGAAGACTGGATATTTGAAGTAGAAATTACTCCAAATAGAGCAGATGCACTTAGTATTAAAGGTTTGTCTAGAGAAATAGGGGCTATTTTTGGTATTAAAAGAAAAGATACAAAAACATCAGTTGAGATTTTAAATGAGATATCTCCTGAAATAGAGGTAGTATCAAACAAAGTAAACAGATACAGAGGAATTATTATTAAAAATGTTTCTGTTAAGCAATCACCTTTAGATATCCAGTTAAAACTTATCAAAGCTGGACAGTCTGTTATAAATAATGTTGTAGACATTACAAACTACATATTATTACAAGAAGGGCAACCTTTACATGCGTTCGATTTAGACAAAATTAAAGGCAAAGTAGTTGCCAGAAATGCCAAAGATGGTGAAAAATTTTTAGCTTTAGATGGAAATGAATATGAGCTAAAAGAAACAGATATTGTTATTGCAGACGAAGAAAAGATATTAGCTCTTGGTGGTATTATAGGAGGTGATAGTTCAAAAGTTAATGAAAACACTAAAAATATCCTTTTAGAAGCAGCTAATTTTGACCCCACTTCTGTTAGGAAAACTGCAAAAAGACTAGCAATACAAACAGAAAGTTCATACAGATTTGAAAGGGGAGTTGATATAGAAAATCTTCCTGAAGCTCAAAACAAAGCAGTAGAGCTAATAGTTAAACTAGCAGGTGGAAAAGCTATTGGAGAAAAGGATATATATCAAAACAAATACCAGCCAAAAGAAATAGTTTTAAGAGAACAAACTATTTACAGAATTTTAGGCGAAAAGCTAAGTGCACAAACTGCAGGAGAAATTTTAGACAGACTAGAAATCCCAAGTGAAGTGCAAAAAGATAAAGTAATTTCAAAAATCCCTGCATTTAGAGCATATGACCTAGAAAGGGAAATAGATTTAGTAGAGGAAGTAGGAAGAATATACGGATTAAACAATTTAGAAGAAAAATTTCCTGCAGTATCAACTAAAGGATTTGAAAAACCTATATGGTATGAGTTTGAAAACTTAACAAGGCAATTTTTTATTTCTAATGGTTTAAATGAGATTTTAACCTACACATTTGTTGGAGAAGAGATTTATAACATTTTAGAGCTAGAAGTTCCTTTTATAAGGATTGTTAATTACATACTAAAATCCCAAAGCATTATGAGAGACAACCTAGCAGTATCTTTAGTTCAAACATTCCAAGAAAACATTAGACATCAAATTAAAGACATTGCTATTTTTGAGGTATCTTCTGTATTTTTTGAAGAACATGAAGAAATTAGAGCCGGATTTTTGGTTTCAGGAAAAATTATTGATGGATATAATTACACTAAGTTTGGTAAAAGTTTTTCTACTAAACAAGAATGGAACTTCTTAAAAGTAAAAGGACTAATCTATAGTTATTTAAGATTTTTAGGTTTTGAAAATTTATCTGTTAAAGAAATTGATAAACCGTATTTAAACAAGTATAAATCTGCATCTGTTTATGTTAACGATAATGAAGTAGGGTATTTTGGCAAAATTCATCCTAAAAAGGCAGAGAAACTAAAAATTCCTAAAAATACCTATATTTGTGAACTTAAGTTAAAACCAGTATCAAGGACTTTAGAAGATATACAAAAAGAAGGTTATATTTTTAACATTTACAAAAATAAGCAAACAAAAGTATTTGCACCAATACCTAAATTTCCTAGTGTTAAAAGAGACCTTGCTTTTGAAGTTGATGAAAACTTTAAAACAGGTGAGTTGCTAGAGGCTATAAAACTATCTTGCAAATTTGCAAAAAGGGTTAAATTATTTGATGTTTATTACTTAGAGAATAATAAAAAAAGTATTGCTGTTTCTATTGAATTTAATGCTAATGATAGAAGCTTATCAGATGAAGAAGTTAATGAAATAGTTGAAAAGTTAGTTGAAGATTTAAGTAAAACTTTAAATGTAAAACTTAGAACCTAAATGGAAGGCAAAACGCGGACAATGATTATTGATATATATAAATTTTTAAAAATTAGCCTGCGAGGTTCGATAGGGATGTCCTAAATTTTCTGGGCTATGCCAACAAAAAAGGGAGCCCTACATTCCGCTCACTGCAATTAGCAGTGCCGGTGCGGGCACCCACCTTGTATATATGTCCCCAGAAATAGGGGATAAATCCCGTCGGCCTCGCGGGTTTAAGAATGCCGCGGCCTTCCATTGAGTAATGGGAGGTCATATGAAAGAAAGAATAAGAAAAAATATTTTAGATATAAGGGATTCTTATAATAAAGTAGAGGAAGATAGTAATAAAATTATTCAAAAGATTAAAAATCTTCCTCTGGTTTTGGATAAAAACTCATTTCTCTTTTATTATCCACATAAAAATGAAGTTAATCTCCTCCCATTACTCAACGAGTTTCAAAAATTAGGAAAAACTGTCCTTTTACCAAAAGTTGAAGGGAATTTTATCATTCCTATTATTGTAAAAGATTTGCAGGATTTGAAAAAAGGAAAATTTTCTATTCCTGAACCACAAGGTGAAGTATATCCAGAGGAAAAAATAGATGTTGTATTTGTTCCAGCAGTAGCTTTTGATAGGAATGGATATAGAGTAGGCTATGGAAAAGGATATTATGATAGGTTTTTAAAATTGACGAAAGGCATAAAAATAGGAGTTGCTTATGATTTCCAGATTGTAGATAAGATACCGTTTGAAGACCATGATGTCCCTGTAGATTTGGTTATTACTCCAACACAAATAATAACAGTAAAAGGAGGAAAAGATGATTGAAATAATAATAGGAATATCAGCCCTAGCAGTAGGTAGTGCTACTGGATTTATAGGATGCAAAATGACTTTAAGAAAGCAAATAGAAGAAAAAGAAAAAAAAGCACAAGAAATAATTTCACAAAAAGAGCAAATAGAAAAACAAGCAAAGGAAAAAGCTAGAGAAATTATTGAAAATGCTAAAAAAGAAGCGAAGCTTGAAGCTAATCAAATCATTAGAGAAGCAGAGGATTTGAAAAAACAACAGGAATTAATTATAGAAAAACAAGTATTAGAAAGAAAGAAACAACTTGAAGAAGAACTAAAGAAAGAAAGAGAAGAACTTCAAAATTTAGAAAAAACATTAATTGCGAAAGAAGCACAACTAGAAAAAAGAATTGCAAGGGTAGAGCATAAAGAGGAAGAACTAGATAGAAAATGGGAAGAAGTAAAGAAACTTGAAGAGGAAATAAAAACTATTCAAAAAGAAATAGAAGAAAAAGAAGCAAAATTAAAAGCCGCAGAAGAAAGATACGAGCTTGAACTTCAAAGAATTGCTTCTATGACAAAAGAAGAAGCAAAAACAGAGCTAATGAGAAGGGTAGAAGAAGAAGCGAAACTTGAAGCAGCAAAAATTATGAAGGAAATAGAAGAAGAAGCTCAAAAAGAAGCCGAAAGAAAAGCAAAATGGAATTTAGTTACTACAATACAAAGACTTGCTCCAGAGGTAACTACATCTTATACAGTTTCAGTTGTTGACCTTCCAAGTAATGATTTAAAAGGTAGGATAATAGGAAGAGAAGGAAGGAACATTAGAGCATTTGAACTTGCAACAGGGGTTGACCTTATAATTGATGATACCCCAGATATAGTAACTATTTCTTCGTTTGACCCATTAAGAAGAGAAATTGCAAAGGAGGCATTAGAAAGATTAATAGCTGACGGAAGAATACATCCAGGAAGAATTGAAGAAGTTGTTGAAAAAGTCAGAGAAGAGATGGACGAACATATTAGAAAACTTGGTGAAGAAACATGTCTTGAGCTTGGGTTTACAGATGTCCATCCTGAACTTTACTACTATATAGGAAAACTAAACTACAGAACTTCTTACACTCAAAATGTTTTACTTCATACAAAAGAAGTGGCATATTTAGCAGGAATGATGGCAGCTGAACTTGGGTTAGATGAAAAAATAGCAAGAAGGGGAGGTTTAATGCATGATATTGGAAAATCTATCTCTCATGAAGTGGGAGGAGCTCACTCTAAGATAGGAGCAGAACTTGCTAAAAGATATGGAGAACCTGATGAAGTAATAAATGCAATTCTTTACCATCATAATGATGAACCTGCAAGATATCCAGAAGCAGTTTTAGTAGCAGCAGCAGATGCATTATCAGCAGCAAGACCAGGGGCAAGAAGGGAAGCATTACAATCCTATATAAACAGACTAGAAAAAATAGAAGCAATAGTTAACTCTTTTGAAAATGTAGAAAAATCCTTTGCGATACAGGCAGGTAGAGAAGTTAGAGTTATTGTAAACGCAGAAAAACTGTCTGACGAAGAAGCTTATATGCTTACTAAAGAAATAGCTAAAAGGATAGAAAAAGAAGTAGAATTCCCAGGACAAATAAAAGTAACTACAATTAGAGAGTCTAGATTTGTTGAAGTTGCAAAGTGAAAATTAAGAAGATGTAGCCATTTTAAATAGACAGATATACACAGAAAAAAGATTAAACGGAAAGCAAATATGAAATTTGTATTTATAGGAGATACAATAGGCAGAACTGGAAGGAAAGCTCTAAACCAGTTTCTGCCTTATATTTTAGAAAAATATAAACCTGATTTTATTACTATAAATGTGGAAAACATAGCAGGAGGATTTGGTATAACAAAAAAAGTTCTAAATCAATTAAAACAATTTCCATTTGATGTTTTTACTTCAGGAAATCATATTTTTGATAAAAAAGATATTTTTGAAATATTTAAAGAAGAAGAAAGAATATTAAGACCTGCAAATTATCCCCCTGAAGTGCCAGGAAAAGGATATGTTATAGTAGAAAAAAATAATAAAAAGATAGCAGTTATAAACTTGATGGGAAGGGTTTTTATGGGATTACTTTTAGATTGTCCTTTTAGAAAGTTTGATGAAATTTATAATGGAATAAAAGATGAAGTAGATTATATAATAGTTGACTTTCATGCAGAAGCAACATCTGAAAAAACTGCATTTGGCTATTATGTAGATGGAAGAGCTTCTATAGTTTATGGAACCCATTCCCATGTAGCAACTGCCGATGAAAAAGTTTTACCAAAAGGAACAGTTTATTTATCAGATATTGGTATGACAGGAGCATATCATTCTGTTATAGGTATGAGATTAGATGAACCTATTCAAAAATTTCTAACAGGTATAAGTAAAAAATATGAAGTTTCAAAAGAAGGATTACTCTTTCAAGCATTTTTTGTTGATTTAACAAAAATTAAACCTTATTTTGAAAGAATAAAACTAGTAGATGAAGGTCAAAATTATCAAACTCTATAATTTTCTTACAAATATCTGTTAAAAGCTAAGTAGTTTATTTACCAATTTAACAGACTGTATAAAGGAAGATGGGTTTGCTATAAATTTTCCTGCTATATCAAAGCCTGTTCCATGGTCTGGGGAAACTCTAATAAATGGTAATCCAAAAGTTATATTAACTGCCTTTTTAAAACATAAAAGTTTTAATGGAATAAGTCCTTGGTCATGATACATAGCCACATATATATCAAAATCTCTATATCTATTAAAAGCCGTATCTGCAGATAAAGGGTCAGTTATGTTTATTCCTTTATTTCTCAATTGTTTTACAGCAGGCTCTATTATTCTTACTTCTTCAGTTCCTATATTCCCTCCATCTCCTGCATGGGGATTTACACCTAAGATTGCAATTTTAGGGTTTTGAACTTTAAATTTTTGTTTTAATACATTATTAATAAGTAAAACAGTGTTAACAATTTTTTCTTTTGTAATATTTTTAATTACATCTTTTAAAGGAATATGTGTTGTAATTAAGGCTACTTTTAACTTATCACACATCAAAACCATACAGTAATTTTTAGTCTTTGAAACTTCAGCTAAATAATCGGTATGTCCTGCATATTTAAATCCTGCTTGCATTGTGTATTCTTTTGATATAGGAAGAGTTATAAGTGCATCTGTTTTGTTTTGGATTATATCTTCAACTGCTTTTTTTAGGTATAAAATACTTGCCTTACCAGAAAGTTTAGAAGGTTTTCCAGGAATAAAGCTTTTATCAAATACATTTATTAGATAAAATCCTTTTCCTTTTACTTCATCTATTGACTTTATAAGTCTATAAAACTTTGGCTTTTTAAGTTTATCAATATAAAAATCTATAGTTTGCTTTGAACCATAAATTATATAAGTGTTTTTAGGTATTATATCAACAGATTTAACTAAAATTTCGGGAGATATACCAGTAGGGTCTCCTAAAGTAATGGCAATTTTTTTACCAGACAATTACCTTATCTGCCTTTTCTATAATATCTATAACATCTTCATATGATACCAACTTATCTTCAGGAAGTTTTATATTTCTAGCTTTTACATCTTCTTCAATCGCAAGCCAGTTATCAAAATAAGGAACTCTTAGAACAGCATCCTGTATTAAAATAAGCATATCATTTTCTTCTAACATATCTGCTTCTGGAAAGTCTGCAGGTCTTTTTATAATCCAAATTGTATTTACCAAGTTAACACTACCTCTGAAGATTTAATAATTTCACAAATTTCATCTTTTGGTTCTATATTTATATTTATTCCCCAATCCTTTATATTTATTCCTCTTTCCCTAAGTGCTTCTTCTTCTACATAAACTTTAGCATCCATCATACCAAGTGCAGAAATAGACTTATCAAAAGGTTCTATTCCTATTAATTTTGGATTCCAATCAGTTAATGAATAAACAGCATCTCTCATAAATATAACACTAACTTCATGATTCATTGCACTTCCAACTGCTTGTCTTAAAGCCTCAAATGTTTTCCAGCTAAATGGATTTGCTCTTATTACAACTGTTAACTTTTTCTTTGCCATTATCTTTTACCTTTTAATCAAAAATTAAAACTTTATCTGCTTCACCAATTAATTTAGATAAACCATACATACTGCTACTTTCAGCCCAACTCTCAGGTTTTATTTTTCTCTGTTCTGCATTATGGGCACAATAATAAATTTTAGCCCCTTTTTCAGCAAGAGTTTTTATTTCTTCTCTAACTATACAATAAAGACCATTTCCCATAAAAAATATATTTGTTTCATGTCCTTTTAAAAGGGAAGCTTCAGCAAATTTTACTAAACTATTAAAGTCATTTGAATAAGGATTGCTAACCATTATAAATAATAGTTTCATTTTACCTTCCTTACATAAACTTCCCAGAGGTTATCTGCTACCTGTTTAACTTCTAAAATTTCCTGTCCTTCATCTTGAAAACTTTTAGGAACATTTTCTACAGAAGGTTTATAATCAAGGATAACCTTTAAAACTTGCCCCATGTCCATTTGTTCCATCATTAATTTACTTTTTACAAATGTAAAAGGGCAAACTTCGCCTTTTAAGTTTAATTCTTTATCAAATTCCATTTATTCCTCCTGATTTATTGCATCTAACTATATTAATAATAGATTTTTCTAATTCTTTAATAACATTTCTATATTTCATCAAAACCTGATTTCACAACCTTCCTGGTCGTATTCAATTAAATCTTTTATTTTTGGCTGCTCTCCACATAAAGGACATTTTTTATCTTTTCTAAGTTTTACAATATTAAACTCTGTAGTTAATGCATCAAATACTAACAATTTACCAACAAGTGGCTCACCAATACCAAGAATTAACTTCAATGCTTCATTTGCCTGTAATGTTCCCATTATCCCACCAACTACACCTAAAAGGCCTGCTTCTTGACAACTTGGAACAAGTCCCGGAGGAGGTGGTTCTGGGAATAAACATCTATAACAAGGAGAATTTTGCTTATCTCTATAATCAAAAACTGTAAGTTGTCCTTCAAATCTTAAAATAGCTGCAGATACTAAAGGCTTTCCTAAAAAATAACATGCATCATTTACTAAAAATCTTGTAGGAAAATTATCAGAGCCATCTAGGACTACATCGTAATCCTTTATGATATTCATTACATTGCTTTTTTGAATTTTTGTATTATACGCAACCACATTAACATCAGGATTTAGTGCTTCTAATGTCTGTTTTGCAGATTCAACTTTTGGGGTTCCAACTCTTTCTGTATTATGAAGTATTTGTCTTTGAAGATTTGAAAAGTCAACAACATCAAAGTCAACTATTCCAATGGTTCCAACACCAGCAGCAGCTAAATAATATAAAGATGGAGAACCTAAACCACCAGCACCTATAACTAAAACTTTAGACTCTAAAAGTTTT
>DTZN01000170.1 GCA_012961365.1 Hydrogenothermaceae bacterium | reverse complement strand
CAAACATCATCCTGATCGCTAAAGAAGACGATATCTCCACTACATAAAGACAAGGCTTTTTCAAAATTTTTGGTGTAGCCAAGGTTGGTTTCATTTTTAATGATCTGAACTTCAAAGGGTGCGACTTTTTGAAATGCTTCTAAAATAGCCACTGTCTCATCTTTTGAGACATCATCACACACTACCATTTCATCAGGTAATCTTTCTTGAGCTATATAGGAATTTAGTTGATCCTGTAAGTATGTATCACCATTATAAGTAGCAAGTGCAATTGATATCCTCATTTCTATACTCTCCTATATTTATTTTATATTCTAGATCGCCGTTCTAAAGAATTCTTTTTAAATGTTTTTTAATTAAGCTTGTTGGATAATTTGAAATCGACTTTATAATTTCTTCAAACTTATTTAAATTTTCTTTACTATCTTGATTATTAGTAAATAAAGAAACTTTTAAAAATGGCATCTTTTTATTTAGCAGTAACTGATCCCAGTACACAAGTGATGTATTAGTATTTTTTCGTTTAATAGCAGACCAATATTGATATGGAGAAGTCAGCACTCTAAATATCTTATAGGGAGCTTTTAGAAGTCGTTTAAATAATCGAAAAGAATTATCTTTTTTACTTACTTCGTAATTTACGTTTTCAACGTAAGCTCTACTTGTAAAACCTTTTTCAAACAAAAACAGAGACAAACCTACTTCATATTCTCGGACAATGTCACTTTTATCATCTAAAATAACTACATTGTTCCAAAAATCTAGAAATTCAGCTGATTTCAGTATATTATTTCGATACACGAAAAAATAACTCTGTAGATGATAGGCAATACTTTTACTTGCTGTAATCCCCCAAAAATCGCACTCTTTATTTTCCATTTTTGAAAATACTTCTGCTAGTGATACAAAAGGACCATAAATACTATCATTGCAGATAATCAATTCATCAAATCGTTCCAAATCCAAAGATTTTATGCCTACTTTATAACTATAAAAATCATAGCCTTGATTTTCTCTTTTAATGACTTCTATATTTAATGATTTCAGTCGTTGTACATCTTCAACTAAAATATCTGAAACTGTTACAAGTACTATTTTATCTGTGATTGTTAGTAATTCGTTTAAATAATAATATACATATTCATCAACTCTATCATGTTTATCAAAATGAGCAAAAATACAGGCTCTTGTCATCTAATTACCCATAAAACTATAATCATAAATTAATCTCCTTTCTTGCTAGCCACTATATAATACTGAGTTACAAAAAACTTATGTAAACTTTTAAATATTTTAGATAAAAAGTATTTTTTTCCTTTCTCTTCATCAAACTTAGACGTTATCAATGTTACTTTCATTGAATTTTCTTGGAATAGATTAATAATATTTTTTTTCGTAAAAAATCGAAGGTGCGTTTTATCTAAGATCCCACTGTCTTCATATTTAAAATCAGCATCTAAAAGAATTGTTCTTAAATTTGTATAATATAAAAAATTTGGTATGCTTGCAACTATAATTCCATCATCTTTTAAATACAATTTAAGTTTCTTTAAAGTCGTCCATGGATCAATCAAATGTTCAAGTACATCACCTAAAATGATTACATCAAAAAAATTATTATATTTTAAGATTATTTTTTCAATATTTCCTATGATAACATCATCAATACTTGGATTATTCTGATTACTATTTTCTATTACCATCAATTCAACACCGACAACAAAGTCAGCAAACCCATTCTTTTTTAATGCTAATAATGTATTACATGTTCCTGCACCAATTTCTAAGATTTTTTGATTTTGCACTTTAGGTATATACTTTATTAACTCATTTCTCACATTAGAAAAATATCTAAATTCCTTTGTGTCATACTGATCCATTTTTATCCTTCATATAATAT
>DTZN01000169.1 GCA_012961365.1 Hydrogenothermaceae bacterium | reverse complement strand
TTTTTCAACAGTTAGATCATTTATTGGTACGGTTTGTGAAGGCACGAACAAAAATGTTTACGGTTATTATTAGGCAGTTATCCCTCACCTTCTTTATGGAAGGACTTATATTGAGTTCTTTTTTTATTTTAGGGGGATATTTGGTTTTTGAAGGCAAGATGCCCATTGGTGAATTTGTTGCTTCTGAAATCATTATTATTGCTGTCACTTACTCATTGCGAGATTTTATGCAGCAGATAGATTATATTTATGATATGGTTGAAGGTTTTTATAAAATAGACAAACTTTCAAAAAAACTGGAAAGCTCTAATGTATAAATATAATGTGTTAAAACGTGTAGAGCCAGGTTCATTTGTTGGCCGCTATATACTGATTACAATAGCGATTTTTATTGTGATTATGGCATTATTGTGGTTGCCTTGGCAACAAACAGTTAAGGGGGTAGGTACGGTGACTGCCCTGAACCCTGATGAGCGTAATTATAAAATTGTTTCAACGATTGATGGTTTTATAGAATCCGTTGATGTGAAAGAAAATCAGTATGTTCAAAAAGGTGATAAACTATTTAGTATGAAAGATCTGGATGCTTCTTATCAGGAAAAACTTTCACGTATTGTGCAGGAGTATCGTAATACTTTACACAATGCTAAAGAGCGCTATAAGAATCTCGAAGATAATTTTAAACAACAGAAAAAAAGTATGGAGATGGGTATAGAAGTGTATGACACTAAACTCATACAGTTACAAAATAAAGTCAAAGCATTAAATCAGCAGCAAAAGGCATTACGTAATCAGTCTGCAATTGAAAAAATTAATTATAAGAGAGCAAAGAGGCTTTTTAAGGATGGTATTGAGTCTAAGCGTGGTTTAGAACTCAAAAAATTTCATACATTAAAAACAGAAGCAGCAGCAGAAAAAATTACAGTAGATCTAGAAAATATGTATAATGAGCTAAATATCACACAAAAAGAAAAAATGCGTTTTATGAATGAATCAGAACTTAAATTAAATGATATTCAAAATAAAAAATTAAGTACCCAAAGTTCTATCAATACATTGCAGCAAGAAATTGACAAAAGTTCAGTGATCCTTTCACGATACTTGAGTAAGGAAATAGTAGCAAAAAGTGATGGTCACATTATGCGGATCTATCAAGCAGAGCAAAATATATTATTGAAAAAAGGTGAAGAAGTGATGTACTTTTCACCAAAAGTGACTGAACGAGCTATTCTCTTAAAAGTACCTATTTTTAATATGCCACTGATCAAAAAAGGGCTAAAGGTACGTATCATTTTTTATGGATGGCCTGCCTTAAACATCTCAGGGTGGCCACATATTTCACATGGTACATATGGAGGTACAATCAAAAGCATAGAACGTGCCTCACATGAAAAAGGGGTTTATTATGCTTTGGTTGTGGAAGACCCAGAAGATGACCCATGGCCAGACTCAGAACATTTAAGGATAGGAACAGAAGCAACACTGTGGATACGCCTTAAGACTGTTCATATATGGTACGAATTATGGAGACTACTTGCCGCACAGCCTCCTAAAATGGTGAATATGCAAGAGAATGTACAGTGAAAGTAGTAAGTCTTTTTTTTGTATGCCTGTTTTTTCTTGAAGGGAAAGAGGTATTTTTACCTCAGCATATCCATCAATATCTAAATAAAAAAAATCCTTTTTATTATCAAGCAATAGGGGAACAGTATATAGCTAAAGGACGAGAACTGTTTTCTGAAGGTTCATTAGATACGCAATTGAATGCCTCATATGATAATAAAAACTATCCAACAACATCAGGAACCTATGAAGAAGTAGAATTATTGAAACCTATAGAAAATGGGATAGAATTTTCCGTAGGGTATCGTAAAGCTGAGGGATTACAAGAATTTAATAATATTCAAACGGGACAAAATGGAGAAATAATATCAAGTATCAAAGTGCCATTGTTATCCGTTTTATATGATATTAGTAAAAATAAAGTAGATATACAGTCGGCAAGACTAGGGACAGTACAGTCTGAATATCAAAGTAAATATAACCTTTTAAAACTTTATTTCAATATTACAAAAATATATTATCAAGTATTGTTACAAAATCAGTTAAAAGATACACAAAAAAGGTTGCTACATAAAGCAAAAAAAACACATTCGTTTATCGCTAAACAGGTTCAAGCAGGACAACTTCCCTCTGTCGCAGATATAGAGATACGGCAGCTTATTTTAGGTCGGGAACAACAGTATATTTATGAAAAAAATAATTTTAATATGGTGCAAAATATTTTTTTACAATACTTAGGCGTTGAAAAAAAAGATTTTAGTAAAATGTATAAGTTGCCTATGTTAGGCATGAAAAAAAATATGTTACTGGATATGAATGAAGCAATTAGGTTGGCCATAGAAAACAGACCTGACTTAAAAGTCATCGATGTTGAATTAGAAAAACTTGCCCTTAAAAAAGAATATAACAATTTAGAACAATACCCTAAATTTGACATGAAGTTTTCAGGTGTTTATGATCCTATCAATAAGGAAGGGTATAAGGTCTCTCTTAATTTTAATTTTCCTCTTGAACGCAGAAAATATAGTGGTATGGATGAGGTACTACAGAAAAAAAATCTCATGATTCAAAATCAAAAGCTGAAATCTATAAGAGAACTTGAAACAAGTATCTTAAATATATATCAGAAAATAAAAACTAAAAAAATGACGATCAAGCTTTTAAAAAAAGAATTATTGCTTGTGAAAAAGCTTGAGTCAGTTGAAATAAAGAAGCTTCATGAAGGTATTGGAAATTTAATGTTTTTAAATCAAAGAGAAATAGTCACACTTAAAGTTGAACAGAAATTATTGAAAGAGTATTATGAGTTGGCAACTTATTTTTTAGAAGTAAACTATTTACTCGGCAAGCATTAAACTTAGATTTAGAAATTATTCCAGTTATAAATAAAATAGATGATTTTCCAGTCTTAAGCATATTTAAGATAGTTAGATTATAAACATAATTTAAATAATATATAAATATTTTAATTTTTTATAGATTTATTATTTGTTATTTTATTATTGTATTATTATTTGGAAAATAATATTATTAAAGTTATAGTATGGTAATTGAGTATGGATGTATGCATACTAATTCCAACATTAAATGAGGAGAAGAGCATAGGAGAAGTTATAGATGGGTTTGTGAAGCAGGGATTCAAGAA
>DTZN01000168.1 GCA_012961365.1 Hydrogenothermaceae bacterium | reverse complement strand
GTAAATAGTATAAAATCTCTTTTTAAATATCCAAACAATATTGCCTTTATTGCCATACCATATAAAAATCTATCATTTTTTGAAAAATTATGTATAAAAAAATTATTTGAAAAATCAAATAAACCATTTTTAATATTAAATAATAAATATCCCTATGAAAAAGTAATTGCTATTTTAAACAGTGAAGACCCTGCTTATACGCTAGAAGTTGCAGTTGAAATATCAAGGATGCTAAAAGTGGATATACAAACAATTTACACAGCTATGCCTAAAGAATTAAGAGGAGAAAAAGAAAATGAAAATCTTGAAATAGTAAATAGTATAGTATCCGATTTTGAAAGTATTTATAAAACTTCTATGAATTTTGAGATTTTTGAAGGAAATCCTGTAAAAGAAACTTTAGAATTTTTAAAAGGTATAGAAAACCCTTTATTAATTATGTCTTATAAAAGGCAAAAAATTTCATTTTTTAACCCACATGTGCAGTATCTAATCATGAAAAAAAGTGGAAAATCTTCCTTCTTAATACCTATAGAGGATATTAATGAGTAATATAGAAGCTATTTTGCTAATGATTGTTTCTATAGGTGCATTTTTAATGCCTTTTTTTAGTAGGAAGTTAAACTTACCTTCACCTGTTGCAGAAATCTTATTTGGACTTTCAATTGGAATATTTTTCAAAGATAAAATAAAAGAAACAGAAGTTTTAAACTTCTTAGGAGAGTTAGGTTTTATCATATTAATGTATCTTGCAGGACTTGAAATAAACTTCGAAAGCATAAAAAAAACGCCATTAAGAAAAAAGTTTATTTATCTTTTTGTTGTAATTCTAATATTTATATTTTCTGTTTTAGCTATAATTTATTTAAAATTAAATAATGCATTTATTCTTGTAATACTTGCAACTGCTATAGGACTTTTATATCCTGTTTTAAAAGACAGTAAACTTATATCAAAACCTTTTGGGCAATCTTTGCTTATAATTGGTAGTATAGGAGAAGTAATAAGTTTACTTTCTATTACTGTATTTTTTGTAATATATAAAGATGGAATTTCTTTAAAAGCACTAGAACACTTACTTGCTGTATTTTTATTTTTCGCAACGATATATTTAGCATTAAGTCTTTTTAGACTTTATATATGGTGGAATCCAGAGAAAGTAAATACATTTTTAAAAACAAATGACATAACTGAAACATCTGTTAGAGCTAACTTTATGAATATGTTTGTATTTGTTGCTATTGCAAATTTACTTGGATTAGAAAATATTATTGGAGCTTTCTTTGGAGGAATGATTTTTGCAATGGTATTTAAAGAAAGACATGAAATAACAGAAAAACTCGCATCTTTAGGATATGGTTTTTTAATTCCAATATTTTTTATCAGTGTAGGCTTAAAATTTGATATTACCAAGTTTTTAAACATAGAAGTTTTAATTTTAGCCTTAAAACTTTCTATACTTATTCTAATAGTTAGATTTTTTGCATCTTTTATTTTAATATTTGCAAAATTTTCTATAGAAGAAATTCTAGCAACATCCTTTGCATTATCAGTTCCCCTTACTCTACTTGTAGCAATAGCAACTTTAGGATTAGACACAAAAGCTTTTACAGAAGAAGTTGCATCATCTATAATTTTTACTGCAATAATAACAGGTTTATTTTACCCATGGATATTTAAAAATATTGTTAAAAAATTTAATTTAAAGGAAAAAAATCATGTTTAAAGTAGGAATTATTGGAATTGGTAATATGGGAGAAGCTATATTAAAAGGAATATTATCAAATACTAATATATCTTCTGATGAAATAATCGTTTCAGATAAAAATAAAGAGAGAATTAACTATATAGTCAATAAATACTCTGTTGCAGGAACAGATAATAATGAAAGACTTGTAAAACTATCAGATATTGTATTTTTAACAACTAAACCTAAGGATATGGAAAAAGTTTTATCTCCGATAGAAAATTCCTTTGACAATAGGGTTTTAATATCTGTTTTGGCAGGTGTAAAAATAGATAAGATAAAAAAGTTTGCCAAAAAAGCAAAAATAGTTCGTATTATGCCAAATACACCTGCTATTGTTGGAGAAAGTGCAACTGGAGTTTCTTTTGATAATACTTTTTCAGAAGAAGAAAAGGAAAATGTTTTAAAGCTATTAAATGCATTTGGAAAAAGTATAGTAGTAGAAGAAGAACTAATGGATGCTATCACTGGTCTTTCTGGTAGTGGTCCTGCTTATGTTTTAACATTTATAGATAGCCTTGCCCAAGGAGGAGTAAAACAAGGTCTTTCTTATCAACAAGCTTTAGAGCTTGCAACACAAACAGTTTTTGGAACTGCAAAAATGCTTTTAGAAATAAAGGAACACCCATCAGTTTTAAGAGATAAAGTAACTTCCCCTGCAGGAACTACAATTTATGGATTACATGAACTAGAAAAAGGAAAACTAAAAGATACAGTTATAAATGCAATAGAATTGGCAACAAAACGAAGTAAGGAGCTTTCCGAAGAATGAATATAACAGATAAAATTATAGAAAAAGCAATAAAAGAATTAAAAACTCTAGTTTCAATCCCAAGCTATGAAGACTGTACAGAAATTCAAGAATATTTAAAAGATAGATTAAGCTATATTCCTTTAAAAAAACAGTTTATTCCAAAAAAGGTAAATGGAAAACGACAATACAATTTAGTTTATCTTCCAAAAGATAAACCTATTCTTATAAATACACATACAGATACAGTTCCACCTATAGATATGGAAAACCCATTTACATTAAGAAAGCAAGGAAACAGGCTAATCGGTAGAGGAACAGCAGATACAAAAGGGTTGATAGCTTCTTTAATTGTTGCTTTAGACTTATTTAAAGAAAACTATCCTGATAAAGAAATACCTGTATCTTTAGCATTTACCGTAGATGAAGAAAATCATACTGCTTTAGGCTCTTTAAAACTATTGGAAATAGCAGATAACATAACCCATGCCATTGTTTTAGAACCCACATATGGAAAAATATGCACAAAACAAATGGGAACTTATGAGTTTGAAATAAATGTAATTACTCCATCTTGCCATGCTTCAGAGTTTGAAAAATTTGATAATCCGGTAAAAGAAGCCTTCAAATTTATAAATGATATAGAAAAAAATCTAAATAGAGCAGTAAATATCATAAATTTCCAAAGTGGGTGGGAATATTATGCAATTCCAAAAATTGCAAAGGTCCTTGCAGAAATTAAAGTTTTTGAAAATGAAGATATAAATAATATTGAATATAAATTAAAGAATTTAACTTTTAATCATAAACATGAAATAGAAATAGCACCTGTAGATGTGGAAAGTTTCTTAAATTTAGCAGATGAAAAAATAACTAACCTGTTATCTCTAGCTTATGAAAAAGCTATAAACCAAAAACCAAATTTTGGGATTATGCCATCTTGGACTGATGCTTCAAATTTATACAAAAAAAATATAAAAAGTGTAATCTTTGGATTTTCTTCTCTTAAAGATGCACATACAGAAAGGGAATATATTACAACCGAAGAAATTGAAAAAATGATAAAAATTCTTTATAGCTTCTTTTCCATTCTTATCCAACCCCAACCTTGAAAAATAGGATAAAATCCTTTTTTTTCAT
>DTZN01000167.1 GCA_012961365.1 Hydrogenothermaceae bacterium | reverse complement strand
TTATCAATTTGATACTTCCAATACGGTGGACACCGGGAAGGTTGTGAGTAAAGACGAATTGGTGGGTATTTTAGGGTGTCAAAACCTTTTACTTTGTATATTTCTTCAAATAAAGCTTCAAATTCTTCTTTAGGTATTTTTTTTATCATATTGTTTACCAGATTTCACCTTTAAGTATAATTATATATCTTTAATAAAACTTTTAACAAGGTTTTTATGGAAGAAAAAGCTATTATTTATACAAATAAAAAAGATTTTTTTGAAGATAAAGGTTTTTTTACTTTTAATAAACCCATTTTTAAATTTATTTATAATGCTCCTTTTTTACAGATTAATAATAAAATAATAAAAACAAAAAGACCTTTAAAATTTTTAGAAAATTTAATAAGAAAATATAAACTATATGCAGTTGGATTTATATCCTATGATTATAAAGTTTTAACTTTAGGAATTAAGTCTTTAAAAAATTATGAGCTTCCTATACCTCAGGTATATTTTTTGCTTTTTAGAAATTATGAAACTGCCAATACCATAGAAATTCCTGATTTTAAAAATGATATAAAATCAATCAAATATCCTGAAAAAAGCCATTTTATAAACATAGTAAATAAAGCATTAAAATATATAGAAAACGGAGATATTTACCAGATAAATCTATCAGACAGATTAGAATTGGAAGGAATTTTTAATAAAAAGAGAATTTTTTATAATTTAACCCTAATACAACCAACAGAGTTCATGTTTTTCTTTAAAAGCCGTGATTTTTTTGTTATTTCTGCATCTATGGAACTATTCTTAAAAAAAGAAAAAGATATTATAGAGACAAAACCAATAAAGGGAACCAGACCACGAGGTAAAAACAAAGAAGAGGATAAAGTTTTTTACGCTCAACTAAAAAATAGCCTGAAAGAAAAAGCTGAAAATTTGATGATTACAGACCTTATGAGAAATGATTTAGGTAGAATTGCAGAAGCTGGCAGTGTAAAAGTAAAGGAACTATTTAAAGTGGAAAGGTATGAAACTCTTTATCAGATGCATTCAACTGTAGTTTCTAATATAGATGAAAATATTTCTTTTGAAAGTATTATAAATAATACATTTCCACCTGGGTCTGTAACAGGTGCTCCTAAGAAAAGGGCAGTGGAAATTATAGATGAGCTAGAAAGATATAGAAGATATGTTTACTGTGGAGCTCATTTTTTTATAAAACCAAATTTGGATTTTATATCCAGTGTTGCTATTAGGCAATCCATTTTTATTAAGGATAAATGCTACATATATGTAGGGGCTGGAATTGTGGCAGATTCTATAGCAGAAAAAGAATATGAAGAAATTATTTTAAAGTCTAAAGCAAATTTGAAAGCTTTAAATTTTTAACCGAAAAGTTCTTTTGTAATTGGACCATCTGGTTTTCTTGATATGAATTGCTGAACAATTGGGTCTTCGTTCTTCTTAATTTCTTCAGGAGTTCCTATTGCGTATATTTTCCCTTTATGAATAATAGCCATTCTATCTGCTATTGAAAATGCACTTTCTAAATCATGAGTTACAACTATGGAAGTTACTCCTATTTCATCTCTAAGTTTTAATATTAATTTATCTATAATTGCACTCATAACAGGGTCTAATCCAGATGTTGGTTCATCATAAAGGATAATTTCTGGATTTGTTGCTATAGCTCTGGCTAATGATACCCTTTTTCTCATACCTCCTGAAAGCTGGGAAGGGTAAAGTTCTTCAACACCTTTCAAGCCAACCATAGCAAGTTTTTCTTTAGCCAAGTTATATATCCATTTCTTGTCTTTTTTTGTATTTTCTAGATAATAAAAGCCCACATTTTCCCAGATTTTTAAACTATCAAATAATGCATTTTCTTGGAATAAATAACCCATTTTTTTCCTAAATTCTATAAGTTCATTTTGCGAAAGTTGCGTTATATTGATACCATCTATTACTATCTTCCCAGATGTAGGTTTAAGTAGTCCTATAATATGTTTTATAGTTGTAGATTTACCACTACCACTTCCTCCCATCAAAACAAAGACTTCTCTCTCATAAACTTCAAAGGAAACATTCTTTAGAATTTCTCTGTTCCCAAACTTTTTTACTAAATTTTCTACTACTATTTTATGCTTCATAAATAACTACCTTATCTCCTTCTTTAAGGTTAAACTTTTCTTTTGCATTACTTAAAGGAACGATAATTTCATAAAATCCAAAGCTTCCCTTGATTAAATTTAAACTTTCTTTTTCTCCTGCTAAAAATGCATTTATCAGTTTTTTAATAGGAATATTTTTTACATATCCTTCTTTAAAATTTTTTATATTTTTTATATTCGTTATTCCATTTCCAAATTTATCAAAAAACAAAATCTGTCCTTCTATTTTATTTTTGTGTTTTCTAGGTTTAGGAAATTCTAATTTTGTATAGTTATCTAGCTCATTTCCAAATTTGTTTATATCAATTCCCTTTGATAAATAGGCAGAAACCGGGGCAAAAATATCCCTACCATGAAAAGTATTATTATCTGCTTTTAATATGAATTGATTGTTTTGAATTAGGATAATCTTTTCTGGTTTTTCTTCTTCTAAAATAGGAGATAAAATTCCATTATCAGGGGCCACAAAAAAGTAGTTTGCCGTTTTTACAATAATAGGTTTTCTATCTGTCCCAACTCCTGGGTCAACTACAACTGTAAATATAGTTCCAGGGGGAAAATATTTGAAGGAAGCTTTTAAAATTAAAGCTCCCTCTATAGTGTTAAATGATGATATTTCATGAGAAATATCTATAATATCAATAGATGGATTTATAGACTTGATAACTCCTTTAACTGTGCCAACAAATCCATCTTTATATCCAAAATCTGTAAGTAATGCGATAAGCATTACTCAAACTTAGGTTTTTCTTTTTGATATTTTTCATCAAAGAAAGTTAAAAATTCTTTTGTTTTATCATATTTATCTTGTCCAAATAAAACTGCTTGCTTGTCTACAACTAATTCATAACCGTTTTTCTTTGCAAATTCATCAATAGCATTTTTTATAAAGTTTGTAAACTTGTTAACTATTTTTTGTTGCAATTCATTTATTTCTTGTTGTTTTTTCATAGCTTCTTGTTGTAATTCTTGCATAGCTTGAGGATTATTTTTATCAACTAGTGATGCCTTTGTTTGTATATAGTTTCTAGCTTCATCAGCCTTTTTTTGCAGATAGTTTTTTATATCAACACCTGCTTTTGACTGGATAAAAATCTTTTGAATATCAATATAAACTACTTTTTCACTAGCTATTGATGAAAAAACAGCAGTTAAAATTAATAATAAAGCAAGAAAAGCTTTTCCCATAATAAATCTCCTTGTTTTGTCTATAATTTTTAGCATTATAACATAAGAAAAATTATTAAAAATTTTTAAGGAACTATCATATAGGCATATCCTTTATTTTGCCATTCAACTAAACCTGTTAATGCAGTGTATATA